>CAVDDP010000165.1:0-4678 GCA_963607695.1 Hallerella sp. | reverse complement strand
CAAATGTCAGCGAGCGGCAGATCCACGGAGCAGATTCGCCCGATGAGCGACTGAGTGTACTTTGGTACACGAAGGAAGCGAAAGCGAAGCGGTAAGGGCGAAATGCCGCGCCTAGGCGCTTCGCAGCGTCGAGTAATTGCGGCGTTTGGCAAAACGCCGCAATTAACTACATAGTTACCCACATAGCGGGGCGCACGCAATACGTGCTGTGATCTACATAAGCGCCGCTGTCGAAAATGAATCCTTCAGTGTTCACATTTGCCGCTGCTTCACCTTGGTTCACATCGTAACCGGAATCGCGAAGCCACCAGCAGCATGCACCGTTGGAGTCGGTGTAAGCTCCCTGTTCAAGCGCATAATCGCTGGGCCAGCACATTGCCTTGCCCTCACGGTCAAAGTATTGCTCGGCTTCGGTGATAGACAAGCAGAACAACTTATCCTGCGTCTCTTCACTGCCACCGGTAGACCAGTAAGGGTTTTTTGCATTTACTACCGTAGTGGTTGCAATCTTTTTTTGCTGGTCAGCAGAAAACGCATCATTCAGAAAGTCGCTATTTAACCACGTGCGCAAGCTACAGTCTTTCCACACAATGCCATCGCGCTCGGTATTGAAAGGCTTTGTGTCAATGCCTTCTTGGGTAATGATAAGCGCCTTGCCATCTTGCACCGCAAGAACTTGCCATCCAATGCTTTTGCCCTGGTAGCTGCCAAAAGCAAGGGTATCGCCTACCTTTACGTTGGCAAAGCTTTGAACTTCTTCTTGACCACTTGCACTAGCGGTTTTTTCCACCGTAGCTGAAGCTTGGGTGGTTTGCGAAGCGCCCGAAGTGCTGGTGGCACTTGAGCTGCTGCCGCCCGAGCAAGCTGTTGTTCCTAATCCTATGACAAGCGCAAGAGAGGTGGCCACAAGCGCGCTTGACACACGTTTGATGTTTGTATGTACCATTCCTTTGCTCCTATTCGTTCATGTGTATTCCCGGTACCCCTTACAGAACGGAACGGACAGAGATTTGGGGAGATGTTCCGCTCTGTCAGGGATACCGGGGTTGCGGCTTGCTGTTTGTTTCGCAACAAGCCGCGCTTGGTAATTAAAGTAAATCTAACGGGCCGCGCCCATTGCACCCGCGCTTCATGCGCCGGGGCACCCAGGGCGCCGCGCCCATTGCACCCGCGCTTCATGCGCCAGGGCACCCAGGGCGCACCGCGCGAGCTGCACCAGGCGCTTCGTGCGGAGGGGAGGAACACGAAGCGCCGCGCGGCGTACTAGTACATCAAATACATTGAGTACGCCACCACGTAGATGGCAACTCTTAAGCACACGCTGGTAACCAGGGCGCACACGCCAGCTACAATGGAAGTAACCTTAACGTTGTTGGCATTTTTCTTCGCAAGAACTGCGCAAACAAGCACCAGCACCGCGCAAACCATGCCAACCCAAAACCAGCCAGCAGCCTGTCCTGCAAGCATGACGCCAATCAGGCTATCCACATGAGTAGGAGGAGTGGTAAGAGCAGTGGGGTCGGCGTAGTAGCCAAAGTCCCATACGCTCTGCGTTGCTAAACTGATAACGTAAATAACGGTAGTAGCAATACCAATAATGCTGCCCCAAAACGCCATCTTTGCACCGGCGGGAGCAAGGTCAGATTCCTTCACAAAGCTGACAACCAGCCACAACGCAACGCTGCCAAGCAGGCATGCATTGCCCACGTAGTACACAATTAAAAACGACCAGGCGGGACGTGCAGCCATTAAGTACGAATGGGCTGTAGCAATAACCATCACGGCTGCTACCACAAACGATGCGATAGCAATAGGCTTGGTAATTTCTTTTTTGCGATACCAAAACACAAACCAAATAACCATAATAATACCCATAAGCACACAACCAATGAGCTCTTGGGTAATGCCGCTGGTAATGTGGCCAAAGCCGTTAAAGATGCGCTCCCAATGCTGCAGGTGCGTAAACGCTCCCAAGCCACCTACTACCAGCGCAACAGCCGAAGCAATAAGCACGGGAAACATTATTTTGTTGCCGCGCCCCTTGTACAAAAGCAGCGATTCAGCACCAATAAGACCGCAGCTCACGCACACAAATAAGGTGAAGATGACCAAAGGCCATTGTGTTTCCATTATCGGTCGCCTCCTTCCCAATGATGTCTGCGCAGAATGTAGCGGAACGACGGTTCATTGCCTACATCGGGCAGTGAATGCACATCGGACTCTTCAAAGGGCTCCAGGAAGTCAAGCATCTTACGGTATTCGCCCTCGCCCGCGCCGCGTTCCGTTGAGTTGCGCGCACCAACAAACGATTCGTAACCTTCGTCAATATCGCCAACCCAACGCGCATTGCCGCCGCACTGAGCAACACAAGCGGGAAGTTCCCCCTGGTTCAAGCGCTGCTCGCACAAGGTGCATTTCTCTACCACCAGCTCTTCCTGGTTCAGGTAGCGCACGCCATAAGGGCAGGCCATTACGCAGAACTGGCAGCCAATGCACTTTTCCTTGTCAATTTGAATGGTACCGTCTTCGGCAATATGACTTGCCTCGGTGGGGCACACCTTTACGCATTCAGGGTTCTTGCAATGCTGGCAGCTCATAGTAAGGAAATACATGTAGGCATCGGGCCATTTGCCCGAACCGTTGGGATCCAAATTTGGCCCTACGCGCATAACTTTGTTCCAGTAGTTGCCAATTTGCACACCGTTAAGTGCCTTACAAGCAACGGAGCAAGCCAAGCAGCCCACGCAGCGATTTAAATCGGTAATGATTGCTTTATGTGTCATGACTTTGTCTCCTTTCTAGTTGCTTAGCTGCTGATCGCGGCCTTCGTAAGTGGGTAACCACTCTTTCAGGCGCGGGTCATCGGACGTATGAATAATGGGTGTACCATTGCTGTCGCACGGCACGGGGTTGTTGAAGGGGCTGTTCTCCGGCGTTGCCTTGTAAATTTTTACCTGGTACGCACGCAAGTTTGAACTGCCGCAATGCGGGTCTTGCGCGTGGTGGTCAAGCAACTGGTTAACCGCAGAAAGCTGGAAGCCATGGCCGGCATCTTGCACCTCGGGGTACCACCAGGTGTGCTCCAGGTTCACCACGCTTTCATCTACGCCGTAGTACAGGTCGGCCACTTCGCGAATTTTGCCCCACTCGGTTTCAATCCAAACCCAATCGCCCTGCTCAATGCCGTATTTCGCAGCAGTAACGGGGTTGATCTCAATACGCGGCACCGGCCACAATTCACGGCACCATGGCAGCTGACGATGCTCTGAGTGGAAGTAGCACGGAATACGACGGCCCGTTGTTGCGGTAAGCGGGTATTCCTTAATGCGGTCGCCATCTTTGGGGCCATGCGGTGGTTCTTTCCAGGAAGGAAGCCACCATTCTTCGGTTTCAGGGTAGTTGGTTTCCATAACGGTAGACCACAACTCTTGCTTCATAGTGGGAGTAAACCAGCCGGGCTTCCAGTCACCAATGCCGTTTCCTGCCGTGTAGTCCAAGCGAGCCCACACGCGGTCACGTGCACGCAGGGCGCCTGTTTGGTAACGGCGATACGTTCCCCAGTTGCGCGGCTCCACATCCTTGGCCTGCCACCAGCCGTTTTTCTGGAATTCGGCAACGTATTCGTTCCACGTGTACTTAGGCGTTACGTTGGCCATTTCCACACCATGGCGCACCTTGGAAACCTCGCCGTTTTTCACGGTCCATTCCGTCCAGGTAAGCTCATCGTCGGTGAAAAGCTTAATGGAGTCGTCCAGCTGCCACTCAATATCGGGCCATTCGTTGCCGGGCTCGTCGTTCCACGGCACGCCCAGCTGCTTGGCCACTGCCATAACAATCTCGGGGTCGTACTTGGCTTCTGCCGGAGGCTCAACGCATTTCACGGTTGCGCCCATAGCGCCTGCAGAGCCTTGGGAAGCGCGCGGAGAATTAAGCTCAATCCAGTGAGCAACCGGCAAAATAATGTCGGCGGCGTCGGTGGAAGGAGCATGCCATAAGTTCAGGTCAACGTAGAATTCCAGGTTGCACAAGCCTTCCCAGGCACGTGTGGTGTTCGCAAACGACATAAAGTTGCCGGATTCGTTCCACAACGCACGCAGCGGATACGGCTCGCCCGTTACCATGGCATCGTAGCAGGTAGGGCCATCGGACCAGTACTGCCACCAGTGCAAAAGCGGGAATTTCTCTACGCCAATCTGCTTTTCCATAAGCTCGGCAGGAGGTGTGGAAGCGCCCGGCGCCCACGCCGAAAAGCCCTGCAAGTCACCGTCGATAGGAACAATGGTAGGACCACGGTTGCCACCCGGGGTATCCATGTTGCCGGTAATGCCCACCAGGTTGTCAAGTGCACGGGAGTTCTGAATAGCGTTGCAGGCGTGCTCTTGAGCCAACATGTATTGAATGCCGCCGTTGCCATAGCCGGTGGAAGGATCAATACGCGTTGCATACGCGGTTGCCGCAGCTTCAATTTGATCAGCGGGAATGCCGGTAATTTCTGCGGCGCGCTCCAGGTTATACTCGGCAGCAGCTGCCTTGTAGTATTCCCACACCGGCTTTACCTTAACAGTGCGACCATCCTTAAGCGTGATTTCGAATTCGCCTTCAAGCGCAGGGTCAATAGCAGGGTCAAAGGGAAGCAAATCAGGAACCCAGCCTTGCGTTTGACCAGGAAGCAGGTCTT
>CAVDDP010000164.1:0-4756 GCA_963607695.1 Hallerella sp. | reverse complement strand
CACTTCCCCTGCTGCCACTTTTTTGGCTTCTTCAATGTGTTCTTCCATGGCCTCTCTGGTTGAAGCGCTGGCAAGGGCGTCAAGCTTTTGCTTTATGCTGTTGAACGCTTCCTCATCAAAAATTTCTTCTTTGCCTGCCAGGTCTTTCTTTAAATCACGCACCAGGTGGTGACGTCGCAAAATACGAAACGCTTCAGTATCTTCGGGAACTTTTTTCAATTCGCATCGCTCAGAGAAAACAATGTAGGAATGAAAAATGCCCGCGGGCATGTCAAGCCATTTTGCCAAAGCTTTCACGTGCGCGGCATTTTGCTTTATGGGGTTGTAGAAGCGCTCTTTATGACCCCCTTGAAGGCTTACCGTCCATTCACGTTGGGCTTCTGACCCAAAAATCCAGCCAGAATAATTCTTTGATTCAAAAAGATATATTCCCTTTTCATGAAGCATTAATACATCAATTTCAGAAGTAGACGTTGCACCAGTTCGTGGCACCAGCACATTGGTGTAGGTAACCAGCCGCCCGGGAATGTTTTTGTGGTTTAGGGCGTATTCGGTTAAGTATTCTCCGTAGTGTCCCTTGCCTTGCAATGCATGAGGAATGCTTGCAAGAATACCGGGGCTTTCGCCTTTTATGTAACCAAGAAGTGACATGGTTTTTCTCCCATCAGTACAAGTTGTGCGCAGTCTTAAATTCCTCAAATGCTTTGAGTTCTTTCTTTGTAAGATGCGCCACAACCTGCTTAATTTTATCATTGTCAAGAAAAGGCCATATTCCTTTAACGGCTTGAACGTCTTTTACTTGTTTCTCTTTGCGCTCACTATTGATAACCATTTTATGTATAGCGTATGCTTCAGGTGCTGGAACAGTTATTGCCATTCCTAAGTATTCAACTTCTAATGTCCAACTTGTAAGAATATTCATATGCCATAAACTTTGAGCCGTTACGCCAATATTTGTTTTTAGCGCCGCTTCTTTACCAGCGCCTGCCTTGCCAATGAGAAATTCAATTTCTAATCCTGAGCGCTCGTATATTTTTGTGGTGCCATTAATCCTGTCAACGTTAACAAGATAACCAGCCTCTTTTGCTAAAGAAGTCAAGCTTACAGGCTTTGCGGGACGCCGCATGTTTTTGATAAGAAAATCAATATCCATCGTTTTTATATTGGGTTCAAACCCTTTAAGCACGCCACACTCATAGTACAAATACTCAGCCCAAGAGCCAACAAGAACAACATGTTTCAAACAATCGTTGTCTGATAGGAGTTTCAAAAACCGCGCAAATTCACGCGTTTGAGTGTTCATTGACATAGTCCTTCCCCAGTGCTTTTATGATTTGCTTGCGGCTTTTGGTTAATTCTTTAATTGATGCCTCATTTTCCTTACGCCGCTTAAGGTTTTGCTGCAGAAGTTCAAGGTCCGCTTTTTTCACATACTTGCTGCGCACCTGTTTTCCTTCACGATACTGAAGGTAAAAATACTTGTGCCCCCCTACAAGCTTTTGGCGAATGTTGCCCCTGGGAAGACTTTTATTTTCTTCTTCTATGGCATGTAATATTCTTGAAGAGCGGTCATACTCTTCAATTAAAACATCCTCAAGAACAGACATTGTGTTTCCTTTTACCCTACGTTTTTATTTATCGTTTAGAAATGTAGGGTATTTTTCAATAATTGTCAACGGTTGTCGCTTTATATTCCAGCTGGTGAAGCTTGGAGCTGCGATGGAAACCGTGGACCGTTTTTAGATTACTACATACGCCAAAACCAACCCAACTTCAATCACTCCCCAAAAGAACACCTTCTCCCGAAAAAACTAATTCTCATTTCGCAAATTTAAAAATTGATTAATTTTGCGAAACACTATAAAATTGATGCGGAACAACAAAGAAGAGGTTTGACCATGAAACTAATCGAAAGAGACCGTTATTTAGAGCGCCTTTTTGCGGTAAGGGATATCCCCGATATAAAGGTAATTACGGGAATTCGCAGAAGCGGCAAATCTAAACTCATGGATGCCTTCATTGAAAAAATCTCAACAGAAGATAATCTTAATATCATCCGGATAAAGCTTAATTTGAAGAAATATGAAAATCTATTGGATGCCAATGCGCTTTATGAATATGTTGAAAGCCACTATCTTGCCAATAAAACAAACTACCTCTTCATTGATGAGGTTCAACTCTGCAATGGATTCGAGCGTGTAATTAATAGCTTTTATGAAGAAGAAAAGTTTGACATCTATCTCACGGGGTCAAACGCATTTCTGCTTTCAAGCGATTTAGCCACGCTGTTTGGCGGCAGGGTTTGCGAAATTAGTCTCTATCCCTTTTCGTTTCAGGAATATCTGGCTTATTACCCCACTTCTGATATTCACGCAGCCTTTGACCGTTATGTCACAGATGGCGGAATGTCTGGCTCATATTTATACAGAACGCCTGAAGACGCTAAAAAGTATGTGAACAGCATCTACAAAGCCACCATAGCAAAAGACATAGTTTCCAAGTTTAAGATTGAAAACGAAGAACTGCTTATTCTTTTGGGCGATTATCTAATGGATACCATTGGAGAGCGCACATCGGTAAGAAATATTGCCCATAAGCTATCCAGCTCTTCATATAAAACAAATGACAAAACTATAGGGGCTTACCTTTCCTATCTTTGTAAGTCTTTTCTTTTTTATCCGGTAGCGCGCTACGATATTAAGGGCAAACGCTATTTAGAAACAGAGCGCAAGTACTACCTGGCCGATCTTTCCTTTCGCTTTTCTGAAATAGGAACTAAAGCGGCTGACTACGGGCACCTGTATGAAAACCTGGTAGCCATTGAGCTTATGCGCAGGGGTTATGAGGTATATGTTGGGCAGCTCTATAACAAAGAGATTGACTTTGTGACCATAAAAAATGGGGCTAAAACCTACATTCAGGTTTCTGACGATATTTCCAGACCCGAAACATTGGAAAGAGAGATATCGCCACTGCTTTCTATTAGAGACGCCTATCCTAAGATTCTGATAGCCAGAACAAAACATGCAGCTTCTCAGTATGAGGGTGTGGAAATTATTGATATAGCTGAATGGCTGAACACTTCGCAAATTTAAGATTTTTTTAATTTTGCGAAACGAACAGCCTGCATGAATTTCAATTAAGAAATATGCGCAACATAGAAAATGACGCAATCAGCGCGGGACTGCAATGGAATTCTTGGACCGTTTTTGCCAGCAAATTAAAGATTCAATGAATCCCGGTTCAAAAGAAACTCTTCAAGCGAAATAATCAAGATGCCGTTGCTGTCTGTATAGGCTTTAAACGCGCTATTAATTATTGCTATTTTTTTAAACGAACCGGGAACCAACAAAAGGTTACCGTATTCGTTTTCACCATGCTGATTTTGCGGAACACGGTCCATAACCTGAATGTAGTATTCCTTACTTGCAAGGCGTGCAATGAAGTCCACTTCTTTTTGTTTGTATATTCGTTTTCCTAAGGAGTCTCTTCCACGATCCTCAATCATACCAACATCAACAAGGTAGCCTCTTCTTCTAAGCTCGTTATACACAACGGTTTCAATTCCAAAACCTTGATCCATCTGGCGAAAGTTAATACGAGCATTACGAAGTCCAACGTCTTCTGGGTAACATTTATAGGGAGTTGTCATATACGCTTTCCCTTTGATGTTGTATCGCTTTGCTATTTCAAAAATGAAAGCATTTTCAAGATAGGTCATATAAGTAAAAACGGTTTCGCTGTCTAACTTTACATGCTTTTCAGCCATAAGTGTTCCTGCAAGGCTACTCGGATTCACAAGCGAACCCGTAGTTGAGCACAATACATTAAAAAGAGCATCTAATTCTTCAGGCAGGCGTACGTTGTTGCGTTCTACAACGTCGGTCAAGTATGTCTTATTTATCAAATCTACCAGGTAACGTATTTTTTCCGCTTCATCGTTTTCATTAATCAGATAAGGCATGCCACCAAATGCTAGATAATCATTGAGCGCAAAGTGCTTGTCACCCTCATATACTTCATAAAATTCCGCATAAGAAAGTGGGTGAACCCTAATTTCAATCCCCCTATCTTTGAAACGGGTAGAGATATCTTTTGAAAGAAATTCCGAATTGCTACCAGTAATATATATGTCGTAATTTGGATGATTGTTTAAAGAAATAATAGTGCCTTCAAAACCCTTTGCAATTTGAACCTCGTCAATAATAACGTAGTATTGCAAGCCTTCATTTGCCGCTTTTTGTTCTACGTATTCGCGCAAGACTTTTTTGTCACGCAAACCTTCAAATCGGTCGTCGTCAAGTTCAATTACAATAATCTGCTCGTTACTTACACCCTGAGAACGCAGGTAATTGCAATAGAGCGTTTTTAGCAGGAAACTTTTACCGCACCTACGTATGCCTGTTACAATTTTGATGCGTGGGTTGTGACGGTTCTTTATTAGACGCTGTAAATATTCTGGTCTTTGCGCTTGCATAGTTTCTCTTTCCGCAATTTACTGGACACGGACAGTTTTTTCCGAATAGTTTTTGCTGGGCAAATAATAGCAAATAATGTTTCTATTCGCAATTTACTGGACATGGACAGTTTTTTCCGAAAAACTCATACTCTGTGCTTTTCAGAAGAGCTGGGTGCGCCCAACTTGTGCCTTCGCCCTTTCTTTGATTTATATTCGTCATAAACTTAGAAAGCAGCGAAGACATTAAAAGATGACAAGGATATTGTTGAAAGGAAACGGAATGAAAAATTCCATGCA
>CAVDDP010000163.1:0-4826 GCA_963607695.1 Hallerella sp. | reverse complement strand
GTGGCTGTTTCATCGTTAACCCTGAAGTGAATATCGTGGTTCTCAAACGCCATGGCATAGCTGCGCGTAGGGTCATGATGTATGGCGGGGCGTGGGTCAAGGCTTAACACTTCGGTAAGTAAATCTACTTTGGCAGGGTTAATAAGCTGCTGTAATTCAGGGGGAAACATAACGTGTAAAGTGCGCCACGTGTTGTTCGTTGCAATGCCGCCGCGAACACCCTCGTGGCAATCTGACGTGGGAATATAAGGCTTAATGTCAAAAATTTCTGTTCCGTTGCGCATGTCTGCCCCTAAAACGTGCAGCACCGGCCCCTTCGCCGTTATTTCTACCCGCTCCAGTTGCACGGAAGATAAACCTAAAGGGTTGGGGCGAAACGGCGACCGCGTTGCAAACACGCCCGTGCGCTTATTGCCTCCCAGTATGGGAGGGCGCACTGTGGGAGACCACGTGTTCTTTTTCCCATGATCAAAACCCCATACCAACCATAAATAGTCATACTCTTCAATGCCGCGTACGCATTCCGGCTGGGAAAACGCGGGCTCAAAAACAATGGTTCCGGGGAGCTTTGCCACCAAGTTGCTTTGGCGCGGAATGCCAAATTTTTCAGGAAAGCTGGTATAAATGCGGGCAATAGCTTTAATTTCCATGATGCTCCTTGAACGAAAAGTGAGTTGCGCTTATCATGCGTTTGCATAAAATTCAAACGTTGATGTATATTCTATAAGGTTATTACCAGTATTTTTGGTTTCGATACGTTAACTTTTTGGGCATGTACCGTTTTTGCGCCAAAGAGTTGCGTACTATGACAAAGTGCATAAACAAAGGGAAAAGAAAAGCAAGTGGCAAACTTGCAATAAGTAGCAAACTTGCGCAACCGTAAGGCAGGAGGTGCCTGTGAAAGAGAAAAAAGACAAACAAATTGCCCAAAACCGCCGAGCTCGTTTTGAGTACGAAATTCTTGAGACGTTTGAAGCAGGCATTGAGCTTACGGGCACCGAGGTGCGCTCGTTGCGCGACCACAACTGCCAGCTTACCGATTGCTATTGCTTGATTCGCGGTGGCGAAATGTGGCTTTACAACGTTCACATTGCGCCTTTCGAAATGGGCAATATCAACAACGTTGACCCTGATAGGCGCCGCAAACTGCTTCTTCACAAAAATCAAATTCGCTATTTGGAAAAGGAAGTGGCAGAACGTGGCATGGCTGTTGTTCCATTGAAGATGTACTTCAAGGAAAACGCCCTGGTAAAAGTTGAAATTGCTCTTGCGCGCGGCAAGAAGATATACGACAAGCGGGCAACCATGGCAAAGCGTGATTCTAACCGCGAGATTCAGCGCGCGCTCAAGGAGCGCTCGCGCTACTAGGCGCCAAAGCCTGGGCTCTGTGTGCAACATCAGTGAACGAGTGAAAGAAGACAAGCGTGACAAAAACTGAATTCTACGAAATGGAATACACCGACGATGACGTTTTGTACTATATAGACGACGAGCAGGGAAATGAAATTGGCTTTGCTATATTGGAAGATGGCAAAGAAGTGGAATATTTCTACGCCGATTCAATAGGCGATAAAGCGTCGCATGCCGTAAACAACGTGGTAGATGGCGTGGTTGATGGCGTTAAAGATGCCATGAGTGACAACCCGTTTGTGAGTGCCGAAGGCGTTTCTAACTTGCGCGATGACTTGAATGTGATTTATCACGAAAATAAAGAAACAATCTCCAGCTTGCGCTCGGTGGCCGATGACATGAAGGAGCTCAAGAACCTTCTTACCGGCAAAATGCCGTCTTCTCGCTCCGAGGCAGCCCCCAGCGCCACGCCGGGCAAGCCGCAGCCTTCCCAGGAATATTTGGATGCTATGGCGGCTGCAAGTTCCGCGGCGCCAGCGGTAAGCTCTGCGGTTGCGGCGGCACCAGCGGTTGCGGCGGCACCAGCGGTTGCGGCGGCACCAGCGGCAGCACCGGCGGTTAGTTCCGCGGCAAGCGTCGCAAGTTCTGCAGCGGCTGCCGCAACAACGGCAGCAAGCGTTGTTGCGGAATAAGAAAAATATCATGAAGCTTAAGCGCAATCAGAAAACAGCGTTTGCCAGCAAGCTGGTAAGCGTTGTTTTGTCGTTTGTGCTGGTGGCGGGCTTGCTTCCCGCTTCAGCTTTTGCTGCGGGTGCAGAACAGCTTAGCTTGCAATCTGCAACAGAGCAGCAAGCTGCCGGGCAGGTAGTTTCTTCTCAAGCAACAAATGAAGCAACTGGCGAAGTTGCGAGCGAAGAAGAGGTTGCTGCCAAGGCAGAGACCACTGAAGAAACTGCTGAAGCAGAAGAAAACTCCACCAAAGAAGTAACCACAACAGATGCGGCAAGCTACGTAAGCGATGAAATTTTGGTAGTGCTTGACCAGGATACTTCGCAAGATACCGCTCTTGAATCTCTGTCAACGCTTGATGCTGCCAATGTTGAAGCGCTTGCAACTAAAGCAGAAGAAGTAAACTCAGTTGAATCGGTTGAAGAAACGCAACAGAGCACAACGCAGGTAGTTACGGTAAAGCTCAACGATGGGGAAGACCCGCTTGAAGCAGCACAAGTTGCTTCCACTTTGCAAGGCGTTGCGTATGCGCAGCCAAATTACGTGTATACCGCTTCTTCAATTTACGAAACGGAATATAAGCCCAATGACCCCGCGCTTGCCAGCACCACTCCTTCAAGCTCAAGCTCAAATGCAAATGCGTGGCAACTTGCTTCCATAAAGGCATTTGAAGCGTGGAATATGGTGCGCACCAACAACACGGTAACCATTGCGGTTTTAGATACCGGGTGCAACGTAAATCACGAGGACTTAAAAGATCAAATCTGGCAAGAGTATGCCTGGAACATTGATTCAAATTCCAAGCTTACCAAAGATTACAGCAGTGCAGGTCATGGCACCCATGTTGCGGGTTGCGCGGCCGCTCAGGCAAATAACGGGGTAGGAACGGCTGGCTCAAGCTACAATGCCCGCATTCTTCCCATTGGTGTTTTTGATTCAACGGGTACAAAATGCTACACCTCTACGCTTATTAAGGCCTACCAGTACCTGCTGCAATATGCCAATGAGCTTAATATTCACGTGGTTAACATGAGTTTGGGCGGGTATTACGAATTAGGCACCGAGGATTATGCCTTACAAGAGCTTATTGCAACGGCAAAGCAGAAAAACATTGTGACGGTTTGCGCTGGTGGTAATGGGGATAAAAGCGGAAACCCCAAAACGGAAGCAAATTATCCTGCCGATTACAGTGACTGTGTTTCGGTTACGGCGCTTGCCACCAATGGGAAAAAGCCCACCACCTGGAGCGATTACAACGCTTCAAAGGATATTTGTGCGCCAGGGCAGAATATCTATAGCACGTATTCCGGCTCTACCAGCTCATATACCCTTAAAAGCGGCTCATCCATGGCTGCTCCTATCGTCTCGGGTGCCTTTGCGCTTTTGTGGGCTGCAGATGCTGATTTAACGGTAAGTGAAGCCACCGATCTCATTTATTCCACTGCTTCTGAGTTAACGGTAACAAGTGGGCGCGAAGGGCAATACGGCCACGGCATTTTAAACATATATGCTGCGCTTTTGAAGTTGGCGCAGGTGTCCATTGATTCTTCGGGCGCCAGCGTTTTTAGCGGAACCACTCAGCAAATGACGGCAAGTTCCACGCTTGATATTTCTTCTGAAACGCTTGAGTGGAGCGTAGAAAACGAAACAGGCAGCGCCACTATTAACAAAGATACGGGCGTTTTAACAGGGCTTATGCCGGGCACCGTAAAAGTATCGGTCAAGTTTGCGAATTCAAGTGACGTGAAAGATACCATAGAAGTAACGGTAAAAGAAATGGAAGTGTCGGCTTTCGCGGTGGGCTCTTCCCCCTATGTGGCAGGGTATGTGCTGGTAACGTATGCGGGAGATTTGCCTTCGGGCTGGGTTATAGATGTTGCGGGCATTCAAATGCTTAAGGGAAGCACGGGGCAAGCCGAAGCGCAAGATGCCACCAGCACCGTTGCGTATTACGCGCTGGTGCCAGCAAACCAGGCAAGTGCGCTTACTTCTGAAAGCTTTACGTTTGAGGAAGGCAGCGAGCAAAGCATTCGAACAAACTACGATGTGAACAATAATGGTCGTGCGAACATAGTGGACGCTCAAATAATCTACGATTTAGGTGCCGGCCGCTATGAGGGGAGTTCGCTTTTAAGCATGGATGACATGCTTGCTGCCGATGTGAATGCCGATGCCACCGTAGATTCATGCGACGCCTTCGCCTTACAAGGCAAGTTGTTAACCACCACGCTTTAAGGCTTTAGCGGCAAGGTGGCAAAGGGCAAACGCTTGCATGCATTTGACCTGCGCAAACAAAAAATCAGTGAATTTATGCGAGATGACAACGCCCATAATTGCTCCTATTATGAAATACACAAGCCCCAATTAAGCCGCAAGGTATAGGCTCCGTTTCCCCCCGTGAGACAATCGCTGGCTAATAAGAGGAGGGCTTCAAAACAATGAATAGTAACTTAAGGAGGTTTCTATGAACCTACGGAAAGGCGCTGCTGGCGTAGTTGCGTCTGTTGTGTTGGTTTCTGGCATTGTTGCTGGCATTGCTTTTGCAGATGAAAACTACCAACCAACCTTGCTTGGAAATTCTAGCTATTCGAACCATGTAGACCTGAAAAATGACATTTATGTAGACGGCATAAACTATGTTGGCACTATGTCTGGCCAAAACAGTGACTACCTAGACGAAACAGCGAGCCTAAGCAATCAAATTGGTTCGCAAGCAGGTGATGCTTACGCGCTTCGTGTTATCAATA
>CAVDDP010000162.1:0-4830 GCA_963607695.1 Hallerella sp. | reverse complement strand
GTCCAGGTCAATGCCAGTGTCGCGCGTGCTATTCTCAAGCGCTGCAACAATGGAGTTCAATGATGGCTGTGAAGTTAAGCCTGACATACTACTAATGGCGGCATCAATAATGTCAACGCCTGCATCGGCAGCCATCAAGCACGTTGCCACACCGTTTCCGCTGGTGTCGTGTGTGTGCAAGTGAATAGGAAGCGCCACTTCGTTCTTCAACGCCTTAATAAGCTTATACGCAGCATTAGGCTTAAGCAAGCCGCTCATATCCTTAATGCCAATGATATGCGCGCCGCGTTTCTCCAGCTCACGGGCCATGCGAACGTAGTAATCAAGGTTGTACTTCTCACGCGTGGTATCCAGGATATCGCCCGTGTAGCAAATGGTTGCTTCAGCAATCTTGCCCTGGTTCAATGCCTCGTCCAAGGCAACTTCCATGCCGGGAATCCAGTTCAGCGAGTCAAACACACGGAACACGTCAATGCCGTTAATAGCCGATTGCTTCACGAATTCGCGAATTACGTTATCGGGGTAGTTCTTGTAGCCCACCGCATTGGCGCCGCGAATAAGCATTTGGAATGCAATGTTAGGAATGCGCTCGCGCAGCGTGGTAAGGCGTGTCCACGGAGATTCCTTCAAGAAACGGTATGCCGTGTCAAACGTTGCTCCGCCCCACATTTCAAGAGAGAACGCGTCTTTCTCGTACAACGCAACAGCAGGTGCAATCTTTGCCATGTCAACCGTTCTCATGCGCGTTGCCATAAGCGATTGTTGAGCGTCACGCATGGTGGTGTCGGTAATAAGCAGCTTCTTTTGGTCCAAAACCCACTTGGAAACGTATTCAGGGCCGTGCTCATCAAGCATTTGCTTGGTGCCGCTTAAGCAGGCAATTTCTTCCTTTGGAATTTTCGGGAACACGGGAACATTGAAGTTAGGCTTTTTGCCGTAGGTTTTGTTAACCACAATGTTGCCAATGTGCTTGAGCACTTTTGCTTCGCGGTCAATCATGGGGCGAATAGTAGTAAGCTCAGGGTTGGCCTCAATAAAGCCGGTGTCGCATTTTCCCTCCACAAACGTGGGATGATTCAACACGTTAAGCAAGAACGGAATGTTGGTTTTAATGCCCTTGATCTCGGTTTCTTCCAAAGCGCGAATTGCTTTTCTGCGTGCATCGTCAAAACGCATGGCGTACGCAGAAACCTTTACCAGCAAGCTATCGTAATAAGGCGAAATAGTAGAACCGGTAAAGCCGTTGCCGCCGTCTAGGCGAATGCCGTTGCCCGATGCCGTGCGGTAAAGCTCCAAAAAGCCCGTGTCAGGAATAAAGCCCATTGCCGGGTCTTCCGTAGTAATACGGCACTGAATTGCATAGCCGCGCACGGAAATATCCTGCTGCGACGTAATGCCAATCTCCGGGGAATCAAGCGGGTAGCCTTCTGCCACGCGAATTTGATCCTGCACAATATCAATGCCGGTTACGCATTCAGAAACGGTGTGTTCCACCTGAATACGGGGGTTCATTTCAATGAAGTAGTGGTTGCCGTTTTTGTCGAACAGGAACTCAACGGTGCCAGCGCTGCGATAGTTCACCGCACGCGCAATTTTCAGAGCGTCTTCGCAGATAGATTGACGCTGCTCATCGGTTAAGCACAAAGCAGGCGTGAACTCAATAACCTTCTGGTGACGGCGCTGAATAGAGCAGTCACGCTCAAACAGGTGCACAATGTTGCCGTGCTTATCGCCCAAAACCTGAACTTCAATGTGCTTGGGGTTTTCAATGTATTTCTCAATGAAAATGGTGTCGTTGCCAAAAGCGGTTGCCGCTTCGCTTTTTGCGGTGTGATATTCCGCAAGCAAAGAGCCCGGCTCGCGCACCACGCGCATGCCACGGCCGCCGCCGCCAGCTGCGGCTTTCAGGATAATAGGATAGCCACAAACGTTTGCAAACTCAATGGCTTCTTCATCGGATTCAATGGCTTTTTCAACGCCCGGAATAGTGGGAACGCCCACTTTGTCGGCAACAATTTTGGATTGAATCTTGTCGCCCAGGCTGTTCATCATTTCAGCGGTAGGACCAATAAATTCAATGCCTGCATCGGCACATGCCTGGGCAAAATCGGGGTTTTCTGCCAGAAAACCATAGCCCGGGTGAATGGCGTCGGCACCTTTTGCCTTTGCCAGGTCAATAATCTCATCAATTGCCAGATACGCGGCAACCGGAGCTTTCCCCTTGCCAACCTGATAGGCTTCGTCGGCCTTGGTACGGAATAAAGCGGTTTTGTCTTCCTCGGAATAAATAGCGATAGTTCTGATGCCAAGCTCTTTGCAAGCACGCATAATGCGAATTGCAATTTCTCCGCGGTTAGCAACAAGAACCCTTTTGATAGGCTTAATTTCGGGTGTGCTTTCGCTCATGCCAGTCTCCCCTTCTGTTTGATTTGGGTACCTTGGATAGAAGTGCATTTTCTATTATGCACATACTTGCCTTGATAGGAGTGCTATTAATCGCAAGAGGCGCGGAAAACACGGCGAAACTCTACAAATGCGCCCCTTGAGAAGGGGAAGGAGAAGGGGAAGCCGAAAGAAATAAACACTCTTACAATGAGGAAGCGATGGTAGTACAATACCAGCTGTTTGTGCAAGAACCCTTGCCGTGAAGTGCGCATGCACTTTTTCACGGCAGTTTTTGTGCACGCAGGATAGCAAGGGCAAGAACCCTTGCCACGTACTTTATACCTTTCGAGAAGGATACTTATGAGCGCCATTGATTACGAAAAGCTTATTATTAGCCTGCCGAACTACCCTCAACCGGGCATTATGTTTAAAGATGTAACCCCTGTTTTTGCAAATGCACAAGCTTTTTCTACCTTAATAAAAGAAATTGCCGAAACGTTCAAAGACAAAGGTATTACCAAAGTTGTGGGCGCCGAAGCACGCGGCTTAATGATTGGTGCCCCCGTTGCCCTGCAAATGGGCGTTGGCTTTGTGCCGGCACGCAAGCCGGGCAAGCTGCCACGCAATACTATTTCGGAAAGCTACGGGCTGGAATATGGCAGCGATGAACTGCATATTCATGCCGACGCGCTTTCAGAGGATGACGTGGTACTGCTGGTGGACGACCTGGTAGCATCGGGCGGCACGGCAGTGGCACAAATTCACCTGATTGAAAAATGCGGTGCGCGCGTTGGTGGCTTGGCGTTTCTTATGGAGCTTGCCTACCTGAACCCGCGCGAGCGCATTGCGAAGGAAACGGATGCTCCTGTGTATTCCGCTTGCGTTGTTGAACAGGAGAAATGGGATTAACGCTTTATGCGGCGCTGGTGCAGCTGGCGCTTATTATTTATGATTTTCACACTTTTTATATGCAGGCAGAAGAAGGGTGCGGCGATAAACGCTGCACCCTTCTTCTTTGTTCCAAATTTCTTTAAAGGTAACGTAATCTAACAAGCGCAAGGCAAGCTCTTATTGCTGTTCCACCAGCTCAATGGCTTTGAAATTAAGCTCCGCGAACTGCGGTTTTACGCAGGCCTGAATAGCGCTGCGCAGCTCATCGAAGCTTAAGGGAAGCTTACCTGTTTTAACCGCGCTTGCCAGTAAAAGCGTGTTGAGCGCTTTGGTTGTTCCCACCTGGTTCGTAAGGGAAGCATCGTTTACCACTACCAGCCGGCCTTCCAACTGGCGCGCAAGCTGCTCTAACACACCCGCTGCGGTATAGGGCACTTTTGAAAGTGCTGCTGTTACCGGCTGCACTCCGGTAGAGGCAGTTACCACCACACCGTTGGGTGCAAGGTATTTCAGGGCGCCTGCGGCTTCCGCCGGCTCAAACGCAATAACCATTTGCGCAGTTCCTTTGGCTATAAGCGAGGAATGTACCTGCTCGCCCTCATTGCCCATGCGCACATGCGACGTTACGTTGCCTCCGCGCTGTGCCATGCCAATGGTTTCTGCCGTGCGCACATGCCAACCTTTATCCTGCGCGGCCTGGGCCAGCACTTTTGCTGCTAAAACGGTGCCTTGGCCACCAACACCTGCCAAAAGAATGTTAATCATGGTTGGCCTCCTTTTTGCCGCTTTCCGCCGCGTCGCTTTCCGCCGCGCCACCCGCTGCGCCGTTTGCAGCGCCGGGCAGCGAGATAACGCCCGAGGGGCACACCTGCGTGCACAAGCCACAGCCATCGCACAAGCCCGCGTTAACAAACGCTTGCCCGCGCGTGCCGCTCTTGGGGCCGGTTGCCGCTATATCAAAACCAATGCCGGGGCAGCCAATTTCCGTAATACACTTCTTGCAACCGGTGCAGCGCTGCGTGTCAATAACAGCAGCTTCACCAGGCTTTTTAAGCTGAACACAAGGCTCAACAAAAATAACAGCAGAAGGCCCTTCAAACGCAATGGCGCGCTTAGCAGCATCAATGCTTTCCTGTAAGTGCAAGGGGTTTGCCGTTTCAATGCATTTCACACCCAGCGTTTCAAGCGTAGCGGCAATAGAAAGCGGTGTGCTCTTTGGCCCCATAAGCGTTTGCCCTGTTCCCGGGTGGGGTTGCGCACCGGTCATAGCGGTGGTGGCGTTATCCAAAACCACAATAGTAATATCGTGCTGGTTATAAACCGCATTGGCAACACCAGTCATGCCACTGGCAAAAAATGTGGAGTCTCCAATGAACGCCAGCGCCTTTTTCTGGGGGTCTACCAGCGACAACCCCTGCGCCATAGTAATGCCCGCACCCATACACAAGCAGGTATCCACCGCATCAAGCGGCTTGGCGTTTCCCAATGTGTAGCAGCCAATATCGCCGCAATAGGTAGCAGGGGTTTTACCCAACGCGCGCTTTACCGCATAAA
>CAVDDP010000161.1:0-4843 GCA_963607695.1 Hallerella sp. | reverse complement strand
TTGTATCGGCGTCATCTGCCCAGGTGAGCTGGGGCATCATGCCAACCGTAAGCACTACACATAATGCTGCTGTCAAAACGCGCTGTGATATGCCCGTAACGCGCCTTTTTTCGTACTGCAAGCAGTTCATTCTTGCACTTCCTTTCGCATTGCAATCTGCTTTCTCCACGTTTGCTAGTTTCTATTTGTTGCATATTATACTCCGTTAAGAATAACTATATTCGGAGGAATAGCGAAATAGAAATCCATGTTGTTGGAAAAAGTGCCTTGAATTCACCGAATTTGACCTCATTTTTCCAACAACATGCTTACTTGAGGGTGAGGGGCAATAGATGGGTAAGGGAAAGGTTTGTAATGTTTGAAAGTGAAGGGGAAGACTAAAAAAGAAGGCGCCGGGGGCGCCTTCTTTTTTTTGGTGAGTTTTTGCTTACAGCAACGTTTTATCCTGCTGCGCCGCAGTTGCATAAAGCAAAGCTTTTATGCTGCGGCGGTGTTGCCATCGTGTTTACGCGGCGGCGGTGTTGCCATCGTGTTTACGCGGCGGCGGTGTCTCCGGCATCGGTGTCGTCGGTGGACCAGCCAAAGAGCAGGGCGTGCTGGATGGCGAACGCGTCGGTGGCGTTTACTCCGTCAATGCCGTTCACATCGGCAGCAAGGAAGTTTGCCAACGGCAGTGTTGTTTCAGCGTAACGCGCACATGACATATCATATGCCACCTGGGCATCTACAATGTTTAACGTGCCGCTTGCATTTACGTCACCCTTGAGTTCAGGCATGGTTTTTGCCGTGCCTGAAGCAACCCAAACGCGTGAGGTACCTGCATCAATGGCATCAATTTCTTCTTTGCTTACCAGTGCTTTGTAGGTGTCTCCATCTTTTACGAATGCGGTTTCACCAATAACGGGAACGTAACCCTCTTTCAAATATGATGCTTTTGCTGTTACCAGGTACAAGGGGCTTGCGGTGGTACCGGTTTCACTGGTTGTGGCCACCGATACAAAGGCATCGTTTGCGTCGTAGGTAACTTTATCGAAAATAGCAATCTTTTCAGCGCCGCACTTGGAGCATTTATCGGCAGACTCATCGGTGCCGTAGTCGTGAGCTTCTGCTGTTTCAATCGCGGTTGCTTCGTAGAAGGCTTCGGAATCGGGGGTATTATTTTGGTGTGGATAAATTGAGTTGTTAAAGCAATAAAGGTGGCATGTTTTATTGCTTGAATTGACGCAATAAATTTGACCATTTTCATCAAGCTTCCATACTGTTGAGGGAGTGTCGCTCATTATTAGTTTGTAGTTTTCGCTGTTGGTAAGGTATTGTCCTGTAGATACGTTTTTCAGACTTCCGTTTTCTCCCCATATCCATAAAAGCGTGCTATCAACGGTGGTTTGTCCAGCAGTGAAAGCAACAGCATATCTCCAATAGGTAGTAGGACTAGCAGCATCTTCGCAGCTTAGAGCGTAGCCATCAATAGCAATTACATACGTTTTTTCAGCGGTCATGGTAGTGCTTCCGGTGGTAGAAACATCGTAGCCGCCGGGTTTGTCAGCATTGCAGCGAGAACATGTTAAGGTGTGGGTGCCGTTGCCGTTATCGCGATACTTGGAGTAATCATGACCAAGTGCAGGAATGCTTACCGGCTTTTGCCCCTCAATAAGTTTTTTGCCCTCGGCATCGCTGAACAGTTGCTTGCACACATCGCAGGTCCAGTAGGCTTCCGTGCCGGTCGCAGTGCAAGTAGGCTCCACTTTTGCGGTGGCGCTTGCGGCAGATTCAAACGTATGAACGCCGGTGGCAGCAACATCTTCAGTCTTTGTTGCCGTGCAGCCGCTTACCGTACATTTGAAGGTTTTTACGCCCTTTACGGTGCAGGTGGGTTCAGGGTCAATGGTGCCGTTATCCCATGCGTGTTGATGCGTTGCAATGGTGATGGTGGTAGCGCCAGCAATAGCTGCGGTGGTGTAGGTGCCATCCACTGCGGTCAAAACAGTGTCGCCCTGCTTCACGCTATCAATAGCATAGCCTTCATCTGGCGTTACGGTAAATTTAATTTGAGCGCCTTCATATGTTTGAAGGGGTTCAGTGACCGCAACATCTTTCACCTTTACGGTGGCGTTGCTTACCGTGAACGTTGCCGGGTACTTATTACCCTGAACACCCAGCAAATCAATAAACCATTCATCTAAGTTACTAATGAGCCAGCCTGCGTTTGCAATGTTTGCGGTAGTAGTGCTACCGCAGTTTGTAGCTGTTGCGGGCTCTTTGTCTGCTGTAGTGCTTACATAAGAGGCGTTTGCAGTGCCCTCAAGGTAGAAACAGTTGGTGAGTTTAACGTTGCCAGAGTAAGAGTCGCCTGAATAAGAGCTGCCATATCCAATAGCACCAGCAATGCCATTTGCTTGCGTGTTGCTCGTATTGCTTTCGTCGGAATTTGATGCGCTAACTACTCCAGCATTCAGACAATTTTCAAGAGTGTAACCAGGAGCGCTTGCAGAGTAAGGAATATACCCTGTAATACCGCCTGAGCGCGCATAGGCGCTACTGTAAGTATTATTTTTCTTAGCGCTTACTGTGCCGGTGTTGTAACAATCGCTTAATATGTAGGAAACTCCACTGATACTTGAAGAGTATCCTACTATACCGCCCGCAGTAGCGCTATTGTAACTACCGGTTGTGGTAGCAGATACTGCGCCTTTATTAACACATTGCTTAACTGCGCCGTAGTTATAGGCTACAAAGCCGCCAGCATAATTTGTTGAAGAGCTTGTTGCGGTAACTGCAGCTTCGTTTTTGCAATTTTGAATGGTACCGTAGTTGTAAATAGCAAAGCCTGCAGCAAATTTACCGGTGAAAGAGCCTTTTATGGTAAGGTTTTTTATCACACCGTTCGTACCAACGTAACTAAACAACGCAGCGTTTGAAGTAGAAGCGTCATAGTTCATGGTTATGGCGTAACCGTTTCCATCGAGTTCTCCCTGGAAACCATTTGTAGAGCTGCTACCACCAGGCAGATACCACGAAGTAAGCGTGCCCATGTTGATATCGCGGGTGAGTATTGCTTTGCCCGCATACTTATTCGCTTTTGCTTCGTTCATGAACCAGGCAAGTTCTTCGCCCGTTTTGATTTGATATACGCCATCTACCTGGGATGGTTCATCACACGTTTCGCCATCCCATTTGTCCTCGGCATTGCAAACGGTTTTACCGTCGCGCAAGATGTTATCGCAGAAGCCATTGACAAAATGATGTTCCTTGGTGGCAGGAATAACTTCCGTTTTGGTGCCATTGCACACCGAGCAGGTGTATGTCTTTACGCCGTCTTCTTTGCAGTTTGCTGCGGTGGTAACTTCACCTGCGTTCCAGCTGTGCTCTGCTTTGGTACTGGTAATGCTTACTTTTCCTTCTGCATCAGAGAACAAATTTCCGCACGCATCGCAGCTCCAGTACTCAATGTTGCCAGTACCGCAGGCAGGTGCTACCGCATCATAATGAGTGAGTTTAGCGTGCTCACAAGTATTAATGGTGAGTTGAATATTAGGACGATAAGAGGTGGATGTTGTATAACCCGCAGTGCCACCAATTTCTCCATAAGCTTCATTGGAATCACTTCCGCGATACATAACCTTTTTATCTGAACCTGATGTGTAGTTATACTTTAGGCTACTGATGTATTTATCTGCTTTACGATAAATAGCTATAACTAAGTTTTTACCTTCAGTTGTGTCGTATTTAAAAGGTGTTTGAAGCTCGATGGCTTCCCAACCCGTTTTGGATCCTATAGTTTGGGAAGAACTACTATATACTAAAGTGAGATCGTTGGCAGTTAAAGCATTCGCGCTTGTCAAAGCTGTTAAATCAGTGAGTCCCATATATACTTTAAACTCGGTATTAGTAAGTTCTGCAGCCGATGCAACACTAAAAGCAATTTGTGTGATTTTACCTGTTTTTCCAATTTCATTTGCAGTGTAGAGTATCTGTACACCAGCATTTTTGCTGTAGTTGTCGTAAGGGGCAAAATATGTCGAAGAACCACCCTGTCCAATAGTCACCGTCTCATCCGCCAGGGGCTCAAGTACTGCTTCGGCCTCCAGCGCTTCCTCTTCAGCTTCAGCAGCTTCCGTAGCAGCGGCATCGGTTGCTTCCGTGCCGGCAGCTTCCGCTTGCGCACCGCCAATCTCTACGACCTCAATGCCATTAGAGGCTTGCTCCTGCGCGGCACCCGCGCTAGCCTCGGTAGCATCAATAACTTCCGCCGCTGCAGCACCTGCTGCACTGCTTGCAGAAGCATCATCTGCCCATGAGAGCGAGGGGAGCATGCCCACCGTAAGCACAACAGACAACGCGGCAGCTACAATGCGTTGCGACGGGCGTGCGGTGCGCATTTCCCCCTTTCGCACTATGGTCTTTCGTTTAATCATTACTTTCTCCTTTCGAGTTTGCGTTTTGTTACTTACGCCAATCGCATGGAATTATACTCTTAAATAAATCATTTCAAGACAAGAATAAAGTAAGTTTTAGGTGCGCCTCTCAAAAGAATATTCTTGAACGGATATATTCTTAACGATAGAATTTCTCAGATACATTTTGAAGGGGAAGAATCCGGGGAAGCTTTAAGGAAGTTTTCGCAAAAGGGGGAAGTATGCTTTATCACGCACGCTTGTTCTTGGCCACACGCGCACAGCTTGCGCGCTTTATGGTTTTGCTTGTATTTGTGGCGTTGAGCTGCTGTTTTGTTCTTACCGCGCCCGCATATGCAGCCACCAACACTTTTATTCCCGCGGGGGAAGAGGACGCACCTGCCGGCACCCCGCAAGACCCGTTCATTATTTCCACCGAGGAGGACCTT
>CAVDDP010000160.1:0-4867 GCA_963607695.1 Hallerella sp. | reverse complement strand
TGCAGCTTCTTACCACAACAGGTGGCGGCGGAAACCCGCAATTCTTCTCGGCCATTCGCTTTGCCATGGTCAATGAATCCAACTTCTTTGAGCCCGGTTGTGCTCAGTGTTACTTACCGCGTAACCATGCGCAGCAGGCAATTAACGGAACTGTTGACAACTCCATTATGGACTCAAACGGTGAAGAGGTTTACCTGGAAGGCGACTACCAAAAGATGCAAGCGCTTGTTTTGTGGGGTGCCGACCCTGCACAAGCTGGCCCTGCAAGCTGCGGGCGTGCCGTTGCAAACTTGCGTGCACGTGGTGTTAAAACGGTAGTTATTGACCCCCGCATGACGCCCGATGCTTCTAAAGCCGATGTGTGGCTGCAAATTCGCCCGGGCACCGACGTTGCCTTAATGCTTGCATGGATTCGCTACATTCTGGAAAATGAAGCGTACGACAAGGAATTTGTTCTGAAATGGACAAACCTGCCTTACCTTATTAACGAAGAAACCATGATGCTGTATAAGGCCGATGAGCTGGGAATTGGCTCTGCGGATGAATATGTGGTGTGGGATAAAACCACCAATGCTCCGGCTCCGCTGCCGTTCCCGTGGAACGATGAACTGGATGTTCAGCTTGATGGCGAGTTCGAAATTGATGGCAAGAAGAGCCGCACTGGTTTCCGTGCACTGAAAGAATCTGCTGAAGAATGGACGCTTGAGAAAGCCGCCGAGGTTTGCTGGCTTGATGCTGACCGCATTGAAGCAGCCATTAAGATTTTCATTGAAGGCTCACCTCATGCAGGTGTAAACCTTGGTGTTGCAACCGACCAGTACGAGCAATCTGCTCAGGCAGCGCAAGGCGCAACGTTTTTGGACGTTCTTATGGGCAACATTCAGCGCCCGGGCAACTTGACTCAAAAGCGTTCTTCAGCCTTCCCGCTTACGTACATGGTTCATCCTTTTGATATGTTCTGCCATCCTAAGCTTTCTGTGCCGGTGGAAAAGAAAAAGCAGCGTTTGGGCTACATTGAGCACAAAGGCCTGGGCTTTTGGTTTGCTTCCCACATTCCTACCGTGCGTGAAGCACTTGAGACTGGACAGCCGTATCAACCCAAGATTTGGATTGACCGTTCAGGCAACAAACCTGCCATGTTGGGTGGTGCTAACCAGTTCCTGGAAGCTGCCAAGAAATTTGAACTGATTGTTCACATGTATATGTATCCCACAGCAATGTCTACGGAAATGGCAGATATTTTGCTTCCCACCGCTGAATGGCTTGAAACAGCTTATGCTGCTCAGCGTATGGATATCATGCTTATCCGCCAGGATATTGTGCATCTTTACGAAGCAGTTGACGAAACTATGGCGTGGTCATGGTTGGCCTTTGCCATGGCTGAGCGTGGGCATGAGCGCTTCAAGATGGCGTGTGACCCTGAGATTGCATCGCTTGAAGGCGCACCCATTAGCGCTTATTGGAAGACTTACGACGAATACAAGGAGTATTTGGCGGGCTTTGTGGGATCTGCTATCAATAATCCTAACTTCACCTGGAAAGACTTCCAGGCAAAAGGGCATTTCCAGTGGATTGATTCCGATGTGTACCGTGATACCTATTACAACTATCAGCAAATCAATGAAGAAACAGGCAAGCCAAACGGCTTTGCAACGTGGTCGGGCAAGTGCGAAGTATATCTTGAGCAATTCGTAAAGCTTGGTCGCACGGGCTTGGTGTATGGACGTTCCGATATTGACGAAATGCCGCCGGCATCCGTTGATTATTCGCCTGTTTTGAAGTACGTTGAGCCTGATGAATCGCCTTTGGACGACACCGAGTATCCCTATGTGCTAACCGAAGGCCGCTTGCCCATGTATCACCATGGAACACTTCGCAACGCACCGTATAACCGTGAGATGTATCCCGTTCCGCGCACGCTTTTGAATCCGCAAACTGCAGAGGAAATTGGCGTTAAGGAAGGCGACTGGGTGCTTCTTGAAAGCCGCCGTGGTCAAACACACGGGCTTGTTCATATTACGCAAGACGTTCAGTACAAGGTAGTGTTCCAAGAGCGTTTCTGGAACCCTGAACTTTTGGATAGCGATGATCCAAAACGTGCTTGGCAGGAAATGAACATTAACGTTTTGACTAGGAACGATGGTCCTTTCAATCCGGAGTATGGCACGTATACGCTTCGTGGATTCACGGTAAAAATTAGCAAGTCTGAAAAGCCAGAGGGCATCTTTATGGAGCCGAAAGACTTTGCTGTTTGGATGCCTCAGCCCAGCGATGATACCGGAGGAGGTTATGCCGTTTATGACGCGTAATTGTATTGTGGTTGACCTTGACCGTTGTTTTGGATGCTTTGCGTGCGAAGTTGCCTGCAAGCAGGAAAACAACATTACGGTTGGCGAATATTGGAACAAAGTACTAGAAGTTGGCCCGTGGGGCACCGCGCCTGATTTGCACAAGTATTGGCTTCCCACCATGTGCCAGCAATGCGAAGATGCGCCGTGCGTGCATGTGTGCCCAACAGGTGCCTCTTATCGCAATGAAGACAACGTTGTTCTTATTGACAAAGAAAAATGCATTGGCTGTAAGTATTGCATGATGGCGTGCCCTTATGGCGTGCGTGGATGGAATGAAGAAGAGCGTGTTGTAGAGAAATGCACCCTTTGCCAGCAGCGTGTTACGGTTGGAGAAAAACCAGCATGCGTAGCAGGTTGCTCTGCCGAGGCTCGCTATTACGGAGATTTGGATGACCCGAATTCCGACGTAAGCAAGGCGCTGGCGGCGGCCGATCCTGCAAGCATTCACCATATGGTTGATGTAGGAAATGGTCCTTCTACGGCATACATTTTGTCTTCTAAAATTGCCGAGTGGCAAGATCCTTCAACGCTTACGGGCACGGGTCGTTATCGTCAGAAGGCAGGTGAGTAGCTATGACAATTCAGTGGTCGCTTGTTCTTTTTACGGCATTAACGGGAACTGCAGGGTGCCTGTATGCTGCCTTAGGCATTGATGAGATTCGTGGCAAGGGTCAAAAGGGTGATTTCCTTATTTCGCTTATTGCGCTTATCATTTTAGCGGTAGGCGGTTTGGCTTCGGTAACGCACTTATCTCACCCGGAAAACATTATGGGAGCTTTGAGCCACCCCACCAGCGGTATTTTTGTAGAGGCAGTGCTTGTGGGCATCACGGGCGTTTTGGGTATAGCGCACCTGGTAACCGTTAAGCGTGGCAGCTCTGTTGCTAAGGTGTTTGCGCTTTTAGCAGGCATTGTGGGCTTGGTTTTGGCTTACAGCGCTGGGTCATCGTACATGATGAGCGCCCAGATTGCCTGGAACACGGTGCTTTTGCCTCTAACGTATTTGTTTACCGCAATTCCCAGTGGTGTTGGTTTGTATGCAGTGCTGCGCTGCGCAAAGAAGGAAGAAATTGATGCCACCACGCCGCTTATTCTGGCTGCAGGTGCTGCAGTAGGCTTGATTTGCGCAATTGCATACGGGCTTGCCTCGGGCGCCATGGATAGGGGAATGACCTTCATGATTGTGTGCTTTATAGGTATGGCCGTTGCAGCTGTTGCAGGGTTTATGCTTAAAGGCAAAACTGAAGCGGGTCTTACCTTTGCGGCGCTTGGTTTTGCCTGTGCATTCATTGGCGCTGTTGCTTTCAGATGCGCCATGTGGGTAATGGGCTCAAGCTTAGTTGATTGCTTTGGAACCGTTATTTAGTTCGTAGCGTTTTAGTGCCGCGCGAATACGCGCTTTGCCCTTCGCGCGGCACGCTTTCTTGCATGTGGTAGCTTTTGGTTCAAGTAAAATTGTTGGTGCATACTTGTTAGATACGGGAAGGGAAAGAGCATTCTATCGTCGCTTTTAAGCGGGATATCTGATGAGCATGCGCGAAACAATCAAGTACAAAAACTGGCAGGCTGATAAACGCAAATGACAATAAGAGAGGGGAATGTCATGGAAACAAATAAGTCCGAAGAAGAGGTAAGCACTACTGCTGAGCTTTCAGAAGAAATTCTTGAGCGCGCTTCTTTCTACCGCTTTTTATCAAGCCTCTTTTTTAAAGAAGTAACCGATGAGTTTATCTTGAACTTAAAAAAACTTCCCAAAGAGCTTTGTGATGAAGAAGGATTGCTTGGCCAGGGGTATCGCGAGCTTCGCAAGTTTATGGTACGAAGAGGCCCTGACCCCCGAACTGATCTTGCGGCTGAATACGCACACATCTTTTTGGCAGCAGGGGTAAATGAGGGTGACGCGGGGTGCCCGTTTGAGTCAATTTATACCAGCAAAGAAAAACTTATGATGCAAGATGCCCGTGACCAGGTGCTTAAAATTTACGTGGAGCAGGGCGTTAACGTAGATGCAAATCTTCATCTTCCCGAAGATCATTTGTCTTTTGAGCTGGAGTTCATGGCCATTATGAGCGAACGGCTTGCCGAACTTATTAACAACAACGATACCGATAAAGCCGATGAAAATATCGCTGTTCAGCGGGCATTTATTCAAGAGCATCTTCAAAACTGGCTTCCTTCTTTAGAAGCGCGCGTAACCGATATGGCGCAGTTTTTGTTTTACCCGGCCATTATGCATATTACGCAGGGCTTTATTGATAAAGATGCAGCGTTTCTTGCCGATTTAGTAGAAGAAGAGTAGCGGAACAAAAAGGAGCTTTTAGAGCGTAACGCGAGGGGAGGTCTTATGGCAATTAGTAGAAGGCAATTTGTGGGGCTTGGTGCTGGCGCTGTTTGTACGTTTGCTTTTGGCGGCGCAGTCAAAGCTTTTGGCGCTAATGGAGAACTGTTGCGCCCGCCTGTGGTGCTGGATGAAGACGACTTTATTGCCAAATGTGTTCGGTGTAATAGGTGTATTGG
>CAVDDP010000159.1:0-4876 GCA_963607695.1 Hallerella sp. | reverse complement strand
TTTGGCGGGCTGTTCGCGATGTACTGCTTTTGCTTCGCCTAATTTATCGGTGCTAGTAAATTGAGAAGTAAGCAGCGTTGCTCCGCCCAAAATGGCCAGCTCTTCTTTGTTAGCGGCGCGCTCCCATGCCTCTTCATCTACTACATCGGGGCGCGGGGTATCCTTTTTGGATTTTTTCATATCGGCAAGGGGAACACTAATCTTTTTGTCTTCGCCCACTTGAATGGTTACTATCTCTTTGGGCACGTCAAGCGAGATTACTTTGCCGTCGCCTTCGGGCGTTTCAATTTTTGCACCCATTTTTGGCGCACGCCCTTTGAAATCTTTGTACGCATCATATTCATAGCGCAAGCAGCACATCAAGCGGCCACAAATGCCCGAAATTTTCTGGGGATTAAGCGATAGATCCTGCTCTTTTGCCATGCGAATGGATACGGGGCAAAATTCGCCACCCAAGCGTTTGCAGCACAGCTCTTGCCCGCAGTGGCCAACGCCACCAATCATGCGTGCTTCATCGCGCGGGCCAATTTGGCGCATGTCAACGCGCACTTTAAAGCGGGCAGCAAGCTTGCGCACCAATTCACGAAAATCTACCCGGTCATCGGCCTCAAAGTAGAAAACTGCTTTGTCTCCGTCGAACAAAAATTCAACGGAAATGGGGCGCATGTCAAGCCCTTCTTCTTCCACAATTTCACGATACCCCGGCATAACCTCAATGGCGCGTTGCTGAAGCTGTTCGAACTTTTCCGTATCTTTTTCCGTTGCCAGGCGCTTCACCGGCTTCAGGGGAGATTTCAGTTCGGCAAGTTGCTCTTCGGTTGCTTCAAACGGCATGTCGGCAACATAGCCGTATTCCGTGCCGCGTGCTGTTTGTACAATAACGGCATTGCCTTTGCTGGCGCTAATGCCATTTGCGTCAAACCAGAGCGTTCGTGAGCCCAAGGGCATTCTAACAGGTATTATGTGGGCCATAGCGGTCTCTTCCTTACAAAGTAATACGCGGGTTGTGCGGCTTGTGAGCCCCGTAGTGTTCGGCTTTTTGGCGCGCTGCCTAGTGCGCTGCCTAGTGCGCTTTCTGGCGCGCTGCCTGGCGCGCTGCCGGGTGTACTGCCGGGCGCGCGGCTGGCCATTTTCTACGGGCTAGTTTGAGCCATACAACCCTTCTTTTATTTCTAACAACATGGTGTCTAAGCAAAGTTGTAACGACACATTATAATCCAAAGACGTGCGACAACGCTCAACACACGCGCAAGCGCACAATACTCCCGTTTCAGTTGTGGAAGCAGCCGCCGCGCGAATGCCTGGCGCGGCGTCGGTATTCACCATAATGCTTGAGCACCCGCCCAAAAGCAAAAGCACATCGCGAAGCCACGAATTTGCAACGTTGCAGCGCAGGTGAAAAAGCTGACGCTTCTTGGCGGTTATGGCGCGCTTGTGCGCTTCTTCCAGCTGTTTTTGCGCCCCGCGCGCAAGAAAATCGCCTGCTACTTCAAGCTCTTCTGCCTGCTGCTCTTGCAGCTGCTCTATCAGGCTTTCTCCGCCGCTTGCCAGCGTTTTTGAAAGCTTCAGAACATCCCATGCATCGCTTGTTTGCAGCGAATCAAGTGCCTGCAGCATGCTGGTGCGCATGTTCTGCAAATCGTCAGACGTGCAAAACGATTGTGCCAGTTCAAGCGAGTTTTCGCACACGTTTTGCGCAATGCGTGCCAGCTGCGGGCTGCACCCGGTTGTTTTCACCAGGTGCGCAATGGCGTTAGCTTCCGGAATAGCGCGAAACGGCACCACCTGGCAGCGCGACAAAATGGTGGGCAAAACGCTCTCCTGGTGGCTGGTAAGCAAAATAAGCACCACACGCGGGCTGGGTTCTTCCAGTGTTTTTAAAAAAGCATTGGCAGCGGAAGTGCCCAGCATCTCAACGTTTTCCAGAATGAACACCTTTTTCTGCGCTTGAATGGGTGCGCGCGTTGCGCTTGTTACCACTTCGCGAATTTGATCAATCAGATACCCGTTTGCCCCTGCGGGCTGGATTATTTGAATATCGGGGTGGTTGCGAAGCTGTGCGCGCTTGCAATCAATGCAGCGCCCGCAGCCTTGGTCTTTGCACACCAGCGCCTGCGCGAAGGCGCATGCAACATCAAGCTTTCCTGCGCCACTTGGCCCTGAAAACAAGTAGGCATGCGTTGTGCGCTGCGCTTTTATTAAAGAAAGCAGCAGGTCACGAGCGTGCGGTTGCAAAGTGATTTGTTCAAGCATGGCAGGCATGGCTATTGTTCTTTCTGGGCGGTGCGGCCGGGTAGCGTGCGCCGCGGGTTGGTGGTATTCGTGCGAAACATGGCTATTGTTCTTTCTTGTACAGCTCTTTGTTTTCAGCGCGCTGGAAGTATTCATTGTTTGCTGCGGCTGCTTGCTCCAAGCCGGGGATAAGGTCTTTTACCTGTTCAAACACGCGCTGAGCCGTTTCCGCCTTGCTTTCAGCAAAGGAAACAACACGCACGCGCCGGGGGTTATTGCGGGCAATTTCCAAAAACGCGGCGTTTACGCGTGTGTGAAAATCTACGCCGGCACGCTCAATGCGGTCGGCTCCTTCGTTGGTGGCGCGCTCAAGGCCTTCTTCGGTGGTGGAGCTTACCATTAAAATGGTGCGCTGGGGTTCAATGCCCTGGCACGCAAACGCGTTGGCCTGGTGTATGAACTGCGCCGATAGCCCCCGCCCCGCAGCCTGATACGCCACCGTTGAGTCGTAAAAGCGGTCGCACAAAACCACGGCTCCGCGCGCTAGAGCAGGCGAAATTACCTGAGACACAATTTGTGCGCGGGCAGCTTCGTATATGAAAAGCTCGGCGTGAGCATCTAAGCAGTCGTTTTCGGGGTCTAACACAATGGCGCGCAGCTTTTCTCCAATGGCGGTGCCGCCTGGCTCGCGCAGGCATAAAACCTCGTATCCCAATTCGCGCAGGCAATACGCCAAAAACGCAATGTGGGTTGACTTTCCTGCCCCTTCGCCGCCTTCAAACGTGATAAAGATGCCGGGGGTAGCGGGCGCTTCTTCTGCTGGTGCAGGTGATGGCGCTTGCTTTTTTTTGGGCACGTACTGTTTCATTGTTGCTGTTGAATCACACATAAATGCTCTCTCCGCTTGCGTCAAGTGCTACAAACACCGGGAAATCTTTCACTTCAATTTTGCGCAGTGCTTCGGTTCCCAGGTCGGCGTAACTTATCACTTCTTCAGAAACAACACAGCGCGCAAGGGCAGCAGCGGCACCCCCCACGGCGGCAAAGTAAACGCCGCCAGTCTCCTTGATGGCGCGCGCTACCTCGGCGTTTCGGTGCCCCTTTCCCACCGTGGCAACAATGCCGGCGCGGTAGAGCGCGGGCGCGGCAAAATCCATGCGTGACGAGGTAGTAGGTCCAATGGCGCCAAACGGTCTTCCTGCGCTTGCAGGAGAAGGCCCCGCGTAAAAGATGGTTTGCCCTTCAAGGTTATAGGGTAGCGCGCCAATGTCGGTAAGTTCTTCAAGAAGCCGCACGTGCCCTGCATCGCGCAACGTGTACATAACGCCTGATAGAAGGCACATATCACCGGTGTGTAGCTGGGCAATTTTTTCACGTGTTAAGGGAAGCGTAAGCAAGATGGGCTTGGCGCTGGCGGTGTTGGTAGCGCCTGCGTTGCGCTCAACATTGCTGGTGGCGATGGTAGCGCCTGCGTTGCGCTCAACATTGCTGGTGGCGATGGCATTGCCGGTGGTGTTAGTGTTATTCATGACGCATCACCTGCTCCCGGGGGGTATCGGTGGCTTCCCTGGAAGCTGGAGCTTCCCCTGAAGTTGGAGCTTCCCCTGAAGGAGGAGCCACTTCTGATGTATCGGTGCCTTCCCCTGCGGTATACGCGGCGGCAAGCTGGTCAAACGAGCTAATCTCAAGCGGATCCAGTTCAAAGGTGGCGCGCCTCATGGCAGAGCATCCCATGTTAATGGCAAGGGGAAGCGCCGCAATGTGGCAAGGCGCTGTTTCTACGTGCACGGCAAGCGCGGTGGTTGCGCCTCCGAAGCCGGCGGCTCCCACGCCCGTGGCGTTTATGGCAGAAAGTAACTCCTGTTCAAACGCGGCATGCTCGGTGCTTTCTGCGGGCGCATCAAACGGGCGCATAAGCGCCTGCTTGGCAAGATGCGCAACTTTGTCAAACGTGCCTCCCACGCCAACGCCCACCACCAGCGGAGGGCACGCGTTTGCTGCTTTTTCGTGCACGCACTTTACTACTTCTTCCACAATGCCTGCGCGCCCGGCACCGGGGGCAAGCATAACTACGCGGCTTGCGTTGTCTGACCCGCCGCCTTTCAGCATTACGTGCAAGCGACACACATTGGGCTCATCTACAAAGTGAATGTCGGTGAAGGCGGGCGTGTTGTCCTGGGTGTTTTCGCGGTTAAAAAGCGCGTCTTTCACCACCGATTTTCGCAGTTTGCCGCAAACATAAGCGCTGGCCACCGCGTTGTTTACGCGGCTAAACACGTTGCCGGGCACCATGATGTTAGAGCCAACTTCCAGGCAAACCCAGCATGTGCCGGTATCTTGACACAATGGCACGCTTTGCTCTTGCGCCACCTGCGCGTTTTCCAGCAGCAAATCAAGCGCTTGCGCAGCACGAACACTGGTTTCGTGCCGGCGCGCTTGCTTGAGCCCTTGCGCTACATCGGCGGGAAGAACGTACGCAAGCAGGGGAATTTCCTGCTTAAGCACGCGGGCAATCATTTCAGGGGTAACCAGTTTCATGCTACTCCTCTGTTGCTTTCGTGGCTTTTGCGGCGCTGGTGGCTTTCTTCGTACTCGTGGCTTTTGCGGCGCCGGTAGCGCGCTTTGTGGCGGTGGCTTTTGCGGT
>CAVDDP010000158.1:0-4888 GCA_963607695.1 Hallerella sp. | reverse complement strand
TCACCGTTCTTGCTGCTTCCGCTACCTTCGCCTTCACTAGCATTTTCTGACTCTTCGCCATATGCGCGGACAGTGCGCCAATAGGCACCATCGCGCACGATTTCCACGCCAGGGATGGCACGCATTGCCAAAAACGCAATCATGCGATCCCAATTGTAGGGCGGAAGGTAGGGCAGCGAAAAGCGGCAATGATTCGTCATGGTAGGCAAGCCTCTCTCTATATTGTTCTAGGTGGGTTGATTCGTCTTTTCCCTCACCATAGCACTTTTCTTGTAAAGAACAAACATAAGTTCGCTGCTTTGTATTTTACTGCGACACAAAACTCAAAATTCTGAAATCTTAATTTATTGGTTGTGCTTTTAACATCAATTGCCACCATTGATTGTGATTTAGAACACCTTGTGATATCTATTTCAGGCCTAGTGCGTCCTACACATATTTTATTGTGGCTCACATTGATAGGAACAACAAGGAGCTCTTATTAATCCCTTTAGGCGCTACGAATAACGCGTTTTCAATCCACATTGTCGGAAAAGTGCCCTTAAATTCACCGAGATTGACGATATTGTGTATTCCTGCTGTGATGCAAGCAAAGTCCGCTTTGGTGAGTGTGCATCTGAGCTGGTGTTTTGTGTTCCGAGTGTTAAGGAAAGACTAAATCAGCTTCAAAAACACCACCTTTCAAGGCAGTGAGGTACACAATATCGTGCATTTGCCCGAATTTGACCCCCATTTTTCAACAACATGAGCGCTTCTTAAAAAGTGACTTGAATTTAATTACGATTCAATGCGTTCAGAGAGCCAGTTTAAGAAGGAGTCTCGATTGTTTCTGCCGGTTTTTCCCTTGCCGTATCAGTCGTTCATAACGATATAGTCCTTCTTTCCAATGCGGATGGTGTCTTTGTAATAGCGCTGGCAGCCGTTTTCGTCTCTGGATACTGCGTCTATTTCGCTAACGTTCAGGTCGGTCACGTGGTGATACGTGCTTTCACTTGGATGGTTCTCTTGTCGGGGAGGGCTACGCCTGCCGATTTGCGGGAGGTGGGCAGAAGCTTACCTCCGTAGGCGTTGGCAACAAGCCTCTCCGTGCACTTACCGGTGATGTTGGCGGTTCTGCCAAGTGCTTCCTGTATCTTGTTTTCGGGTCATTGCATTTGAACCATAACATGTGTATGTTTTTCGCCATCTTACGCTTCTCGGAGTCTGCTTGTGACACAGTGATAGTTTAGATATGAATTTGTTTCGAACGAGCCACCGCTTCTCGGTAGTACGCATGAAGATAGCCCTTTTCCTTCTTAAACTCCTCGTTTCGCGTTTCTATCGCCCGCCAAGCTGTTGACATGACCTTGGCACCAAAGTCCTTGTAAATTCTGTCGAGGTATCTGTTTACCGAGTAGGTGTTGATGTCCTTAGTGAAGGGCTCACCTCCGAGCATGGCCAACACCGCCTTGATGTACATCCGCGCAGAGTTCTTATTCATGCCCGTTTCCTGTGAGATTTCATTCGCTATTTCGTCGATGCCCGCGGCGCCGTTCCTCGCGTCAATTGCAGCTTTGTAGCAGGCATCGGTCATTTCGGGAGTTATAACGGCGTAGTGATTCTTGGTGGGCTTGCCGTAATGCTCAATGTAAGCAAGTCGGGAATTCACGCTTTCCTCGGTTATCATCACTTCGCCGTTTCTCCGGTAGGCTTCAAGCATCCTGCTTTCGGCCATCTTCTTCACGCGTGAACCACTGCAGCCTAAGCGGTTTGCTGCTTCAATAACAGAAATGACGGGACCTGAGTGTACTAAACGCATATCAGCCTTTGGGGGCAACATGTGATAGTAGTTGTAGATCTCCTGGTCAAGATTTATTTCCCCCGACGCGACCCTTTTCGCAAGGTCGGTTCCTGCAATTACCTCGAAATCAATATTGCCTTCAAACTGGCTTTCATCGTAAATAAAAACGCCTGTCCCGAGCTCTTTGATGTAACCTACCGCGTAGTCTCGCAGATATGCCCAGTAGATTCCTTCGCCCATGCTCTGCAGCACAATGTACATCATTGAGTAGCTATCATCATAGCAGCAAAGCGACTCTTCGCTATGCATCTTGTATGAGGGTAAATTTTTCAGTACTTCAGGGTTAATGGTAGTTTCCACTAAGTGTAATTCGTCGCGGTTCTTAAAGTTCAGAAGCTCTTTCATATTTTGGCCTTTCTACAAGCTTAACGGCGTTGTGTTGCGGTGCAACATATTATACATAGATAACGTTGCAATGCAATACAATTTTCAGAAAATGAAATTAGAAAACTTAAATAGAAACGCAGTTTAACTGGGTAAGTAAAAGAAGCTGGCAGGCGCTTTTGACATCGTCATTGTGGTGCGCCTTGTTTTAAAACTGCACTTGAGATTCGGGTGAAGCGAGATTTAGACAATGTGTCAAGTGCAATTTATTCGCATATCCATGGTGGGTTGCAGCGAAAAAGCAGGTCGGTAAGTGTTTGTTGTCGCTGGGTGCTCCATTGCAGCTCACTTTTTGTTTTTCGTAGTTTTGCTTTGCGGTTTATAGTTTGAGCAAGGCGCGATAATTCAGTGCCGCTGCGAATGGACTTATCGGTTACACGTATTACTTCATAGCCTGCTTCTAGAAGTAAATGGTCACGCTGTTTGTCACTAGCATGATTATCTTCAAAGCCATGCTGAGCCCCATCGTATTCAACAACAAGCTTTGCTAAAGGCCATACGATATCGCCGTGTAGCTGCAACTGTTCAGTGGGGTTTATCTTGCTATAGAGCTCAACAGGGATACCGTAATTAAGCTGCGGCTTGGGCATTCCGAAACCTCCTAAGCGCGGAGGAAATGTCATAATGGTGGCTAAAACGGATTCTCTGAACGACGCTGAGCCGTCAAGAATATAGTGGCATGCTCTTTTTGCTTTTTTGATGCCATCAGTATTGCCTGACTTTTCTAGATACGCTTCAATTCTTTTGATGTTGGTGAGTGCGGGGCGCTTGTATCGAGGGTACTCAAGGCTACCGGTTCGCGCATAAGTACCACATAGCTCCATTCCGTAGAGCACCAGTGAGTTGAATGGTAAAAACGTTGCAGCGTTCAAAAAGCAAAGCTCAGGGGATGCAACAAAAGTATTTCGGTTGATTTGCCTAAATGACCAGTTGGGATAGGGGGTTGCGCGGTGATGAATGATTGCATTACTAACAAGATGACGATTTTTAGTTTCCAACACTGTTACGTGTACTTTATCGTTATCTTCTAATCCAATTATTATGTTTCGTATGTCGTTGAGGGTTTCAAGATATTGCTTGTCTGAAGCGGCAGGCTGAGCGCGTGATTCTTTTGTTTCGTGCAAATCTCGATGAACCCAATAGAGACAAGCTGATTGGTGTGTGATAAAAACTCGTGGCGCAATCATATGTTTCTTTCTTTTGGTAGGATTAAATTGCTGTGTACCAGTTTCTACTTTGAGTCAATCAAAAAGCTTTCAAATCACAGAGAATTGCTATCAGAAAACTATCAGTGCTTTAAGAAAATATTTCAAGGCTTTGAAGATGCAGAGGTGCTTTCTATACAAGTGCTGTTAATTGAAGATGCAGGTTTGATATAGGGATTGTACGTTGCAAAGGTGATTGCAATTCAGCAAATGCTTCCAAAGGGATTCTTTTAACGCGCCATGTTGTCGGAAAAGTGCCCTTAAATTCACCGAGATTGACGATATTGTGTATTCCTGCTGTGATGCAAGCAAAGTCCGCTTTGGTGAGTGTGCATCTGAGCTGGTGTTTTGTGTTCCGAGTGTTAAGGAAAGACTAAATCAGCTTCAAAAACACCACCTTTCAAGGCAGTGAGGTACACAATATCGTGCATTTGCCCGAATTTGACCCCCATTTTTCAACAACATGAACTTTTTGCCCGCGCACGCAGTAAGCCAGCGCACCTTGCGAACAAACTAAGCCAGAGAATAAGTAAGGCGTAAGATGCGTCAAATCGCAAAGACATAAAGCTCGGGACGCACCAAACCACAAAGACCTAGAGACACGGTGCGTACCTTGCTGCAAAGGATAAGGCTTGTATGAGTGTGAGTTCTTGAGGCGAAAGCCCCTGCGGGTTTTTAGAGATGAAAGCGCTTAACTGCTTTAAAGCAGCATTTCAAAAACCAGGCGCGCCTGTAAGAGGCGCGCCTGATGACTTATCAAAATTGATTACTCTGCGAATCGATCTGCTATTGTTGTTGCTGTGCAAGTATTTTTTCAGCGGTGGCTAAGCCGTTCATAATGTTTCTGCGTGAGAGCGAACCTACTACCTTTCCATCATGCACAACAGGAACTTTCTTAATGCGCTTTTCAGAGAGCAGGTTGAACGCTTTTTCGGCCTCCTCGGTTGCCTCGATGGTAACAACGCGCTTTGTGGCTAAGCTCATAACGTTCAGTTCAAGCATGCTGGCCAAACGCTCCCAAAGATCTTGGTCTTCGGTTAGGGTGAAATACGTTATGCCATCGGAGAGCTTGCCTGATTGGTTAGACAAATACGCCATAATGTCGCCATCGGAAATAAAGCCAACAACTGCTCCGTTGTTGTCTACTACGGGCACGCCACTTGTTTCGGTGGCACGCATGGCGTCTACCGCATCGCGCACTGTGGCAGTTTGCGGTACCACGTTGAGCTTGGCGTTCATAACGTCGGACACCAAAAACGGCCGGTCGATTCCGGGGATTTCAGCAGGGGAAGCAGGGGAAGCGGAAGCGCCCGCACCCGCAGCGCCTACACCGCCCGCCATCCCAGCGCCTGCACCCACGGCGCCCACACCGCCCGCCATCCCAGCGGCTGCACCCGCGCCGGCACCCACGGCACCTGCACCTGCAGCACCAGCAGCACCAGCACCCGCAGCGCCTTTC
>CAVDDP010000157.1:0-4922 GCA_963607695.1 Hallerella sp. | reverse complement strand
GGGTGTGAGTGCGAGAGCAATCAAGCGTGCGAGCAGAAGAGCGAACGTGAGGGAAAGCACGAATGCGAGAAAACGCTTGTTTGCATTGATTCTGAAACGCTTGAAAACCCTGCTGAACTGGGCTTTACGAAAAAAGAAAATCTTGATTTCCCCTTTGTTCGCTTGGAGAACATAAGTGCCTGTGCACGATATGCGTTTGAAGATTCTCTTATAGTAAATGCTTTCGTTTGCTCGGCAGACGACATGTCTGCTTTGAATCTTGCAGCTGCTTTGAAGCGCGATGCGTCTTTTAAGCAGGTGTTTCTTGTATCTGATAAAAGCGGATCGCTGTTCTCACGCAAAATTTCTCTTGCACATATAGATGGCATTATCTCTAAGGAGCATTTTGTTCAGGAACTGCTTTCTTGTCATATTAAAGCGTCGGCTGGGAGCGTTGAAGCAGTTGCTACATCCGTGCTTGTTACAGAGCATGATATTGAGCCAACAGATGAGCAAGAAGAACAAGACGTGCAAATTGCCAAGCCGCTTCCTGAACAAGACGCGCAAATTGCCAAGCCGCTTCCTGAACAAGACACGAAAATTGCCAAGCTACCCTTTGAGCAAGCCGTACAGAGTGACGAAATCCCACTTGAACAAAACGTGCAAACCACAGAACTTTCACTTGAGCAAAACACGCAGGGTAATAAGTCGCCTGAAGAGCAAGCCCCACCTTGCGTTACTGATATTGTTCCGCTTGAGGTATATGCGGCCGATGCCTTAGATTCTGAGTTGCCTTATGAGCCGTTATCATGTTTAGCATACGATCAATATTGCCCTGAGCTCTTTGAATCGTTTTTATATGATTCACCAGGTGAAATAACCCTTGAGCTTGAAGAGCCCAACATTACGCCGCTGCTCCATCAGGGAAATGCTCAACAGCCAACTTCTCATGCCTTTTATCTTCCCGTTATTGGAGCTGCAGGGGGCACGGGGAAAAGTACCATTGCGTTTTTGGCAGCGCTTTGCTCAGTGCGCATGGGGTGCAAAACGCTTCTTCTTGATTTAGATGCACAATTTGGTGATATGGCATTGTTTTCACAGGAAGAGCAACCGCTTACGCTCAATAATCTGATAGAAGACCCGTGTCGTATCTCGCAAGCCGAGCCAGCGCCCGAGGGGTTCTATTTGATTTCGTCATGCGAATTGCCTGAGCAAGCAGAAGAAACGGCGCAAGCGTATGCGCAGGTGTTTGATTCTCTTGCCGGCAGTTTTGACGTGATTATCTCAAACGGCCCCGTTTCCTGGGATGACCAGCACATATCGCTTCTTGAGCGCGCCGGAAAGATTTTCTTTGTGCTTGATCAGCGCACCAGTTCGGCACGCGCGGCGCAAAAGGCGTTTGACCTGTGCTTACGTTGCGGGCTGGCGGCTTCGCCCTTTTTGTTTTTGCTTAATAAGTGCACACGTCAATCTCAACTAACGTACTTGGACATAACGTGTGCCATGCAAGGCGCCACCTGCAAAGAACTTCCCTATGGCGGGCGATTTGTAGGGGAATACCTTGAGTCGCAACAAGCTGGCAGCCTTCTTGATGAGGGTAATGAATTTGCAACTTCTCTTTTAGAAATAATGGCCGATGTTTTGCCTGGGTGCAATGTGATGAAAGGCGTTAAACAAAAAACCCGCTCACCGCGGTTGTTCTTTGGAAAGAAGCGCAGGAAAGGGGCTGAATAATGTCGTTGAAAGATCGCGTTTACAAAGCGCAGGGTGGTGCGCTTGAAAAGCAAGAAAAAAGCGACGAAGAGCTGTTTTCCGAGTTGCGCCACTACATGAATGCCCGGCTTTCCAATGGGCTTCTCCGCATGGCAGACGGTAACGCCTTGCGGGTAGAAAACGAAATTCGCAGCTTATGTTACGAGGTGTTTTCCCAAATAGAGTGGGCGAGCGTTTCATCAGAGCGCAAAGAGCGCTTAGTGTCGCAGCTGGTAGATTCGGTGTTTGGGTTTGGCCCGCTCAATGGGCTTTTGTCAGATAGCTCGGTTACGGAAATTATGGTGAATGCGCCCGATAAAGTATATGTGGAACGGGCAGGTAAGCTGGAAAAAACCGCAGTGCGTTTCATTGATAACGAACAAATTTTATCGTTGATTGATCGTATTGTGGGGCCTTTGGGGCGCCGTATTGATGAATCGTCGCCCATGGTAAATGCGCGCTTGCCGCAGGGGTATAGGGTAAATGCAGTTGTTGAGCCCATTGCGGTTGATGGACCTATGCTTACTATTCGAAAGTTTCCCGAAAAGATTTTGGAACTGGAAGAAATGGTGGCGTCAAAGTCTCTTGAGCCTGAACTGGTACCGTTTCTGACCTGGGCTGTTATTTCGCGAAAGAATATTGCGGTATCGGGGGGAACGGGCAGCGGCAAAACAACGTTTTTGAATGCTCTTTCCTGCTTTATCCCCGAAGGTGAGCGCGTTATTACCATTGAAGATTCCGCGGAGCTGCGCTTTAGCGCCAATGCTCACGTGGTGCGCATGGAGGCGCGCCCCATGAATGCCGAAGGAAAAGGGCAGGTTACCATCAGGGATTTAGTGGCAAATGCGCTGCGTATGCGCCCCGATCGCATTGTGGTAGGCGAATGCCGCGGTGCCGAAGCGCTTGACATGCTGCAAGCTATGAACACGGGGCACAGTGGTTCCCTTACAACACTACATGCGAATTCAACAAAAGAAGCAATTGGGCGCTTGGTAACCATGGTTCGGTATTCATCGGATGTGCCTGTTGAAGTGGTGGAATCGTACATTGCAGCTGCCATGGATGTTGTGGTGCAAACGGTGCGCGGCATCGACGGTACCCGTTATGTGAGCGAAGTTTCAAGCTTTTATTTCGACGAAGAAAAGCGTCAATGCAAAGTGCGCACGTTCTATGAGCGGCCTTATCCGGAAAACAGGGGAACATGGCATGAGATTCCCGCATGGATAAACAATTTGGTGCAATGTCATTACGCAACAGAACAGGAGGTCAGCGCATGGAAACAACAAATTTGCTGGTAATGTGTGCGCTTGCTGCCGCCGCTGCTTTTGGTGTGCTGTACTTAGAGCCGCCGGTAGCACGCTTGGTTACGGGTTTACAAAAAATGGCATCCTTGCACCCTGAGGCTCGTCAGAAAGAGCTTAGCCGCATAGTTTTAGCACAGGGGGTGCGTGCTTTTTACCCTGTTGCGGCAAAGTTGCTTGGCATTCCCGCAGTTCATTCTTTCATAAGCGAGTGCATGAATGTTATTCGAGAACGAGGCCACCCGGAAGCTCGTATTCAAGCGTTTACCAGCTCTTTAGTACTTCTTTTTTTGCTTTTGGTGGCGCTTGCAAGTGTGCTTTTAGGTTCTTTTGCATCGGGTGTTGCAGTGAGCCTTGCGGTTGTTGCTTTGGTGGTTTTTGTTATTCGTAATGAACGGGATAAGCGGGCAAACCGCCTGCGCCTATGTGTTCCCGATAGTATCCAGGGCATGAAATCGTGCTTCCAAGCAGGGCTTTCTTTAGAGCAAACGTTGGAGTATTTGGCTAACCACACCAACGACGAAATGGCCAAGGTGTACAAAAAAGCACTTCGTTCACTGCGTTTAGGGGGAAGCACGCCCGAGGCTTTGAATATTTTACGGGTGGAAGTAAACGCTCCAGAGTTCATCTTTGTTATCGCAGCGCTTGATATTCAACACAAAACAGGTGGTAGTTTGTCGTCTGTTTTGCAAGATGCCGAAGAGGCGGCGCGCGGGCAGTTTGAATTGGAACGGTCGCTTAGAACACAAACTGCACAAGCGCGGCTTTCTGCCCGGGTGGTAAGTGCAATGCCTGTTGTTTTAGTGGGGCTATTCTCGCTTATTACCGAAGGATTTCTTGACCCCTTTTTCTCAAGCGTTGCAGGGTTTTTGCTGCTTCTGCTTGCAATTTGCATGCAGGTTGCAGGGGTTTTCATGGTGCGCAAAACGCTTCACGTAAAGGGGGTGAGCGCATGATTGCCTGGCAGGTGGCAGCATGCTGCTGTGCGTTGTGTTCAGGCGCTGTGTTTTCGGGAATTATTCAAGATGCCTGGGCGCGCAAATGCAGAAAGCAGCAATCGCGTGCTCGGATACACTTGGTTCCCAAGAAAGCAGCAAAAAATGCATCTGAGGCTCTTTTAGGGCTCTGGGAAAAAGCGTCGTTGGAACAACAGGCAAAAAGCAACAATGCAGTTTTGCGCTTGTGCCGGGGCGTTTACGGTATGCGTGCTGGGCGCTGGATGCAAAAGAATGCCTGTTTTATGGGCAACCCCACGCTTTCGTTAGAGGGCTTATGTGCAACATGCTTTAGCTGTGCGGTTACCGGTGCTTGTGCTTGCTTTATCTTTGGATATGCGTTTGGCTTGCCGGCAGCAGGGCTTGTATTGTTTTGCCTGGTGGGGGCACTTTTCGGAGGGCAGATACCCCAACGCGTGGGATCTTCTTATATCCGGCAACGGGCGAGCGCCATGGAACAAGAGCTTCCCCAAATGCTTTCCATGATTGCGTTGGGGCTTCACGGTGGTTTGTCGTTTGATAGAAGCTTTGCGTTGTATGCAAAAGCGTTTAACACCGAGTTTGCCCGTGCCTGCGCCAATGCTCAGCGTCGTTGGGAAATGTCGCTTTCAACACGCGAAGAAGCACTGCGTGATTTGGGAACATCGTACGATTCCTCGTTGTTTCAGCAGGCAATTGAATCCATGATCCGCTCTCTTCGCCTGGGTACTGCTCTTGCTGAAAACCTGGAAGCGCTAGCAGGGGAAGCGCGCAATCAGTATCAATCAAGCTGCCAGGAAGCAATTGCAAAAGCGCCGGTGAAAATGCTTGTTCCCACGGGAACCCTTATTTTGCCCGCAATGCTTCTTTTGGTTATGGGGCCCATTTTGCTGGAAATGATGGGTGGGTTTTAAAG
>CAVDDP010000156.1:0-4936 GCA_963607695.1 Hallerella sp. | reverse complement strand
CGGCTTGTACTTATCTTTTCCCAAGCTTGTGGTCAAGCCAAACGCCCAAGAATCCTACGGGCAAGAATGTAATTACTAAAAACACAATGCTGGCGTTTTAAACGAATATTTTTTTAGCTTTGTATAGCGCAGAGCTTATGCGCCAAAAAAGGTACACGCCAATTGGTAATCTGCCTTAAGCAAAATAAAACGCCAAATTGGCGGATGAGGCGAAGCTCAAGACTTTCGCAACGCGAAATGCCCAAGATAGGAGGCATGTTTTGTTTACGATAGAAGGAAAATACGGCACAGCGGCTTGCTATGCAACTAACATTGAAGATGATTGCGTGGAACAAATTCGTACCATGCTTAACATGCCGTTTGCGGAAGGGGCACACACAGCAATTATGCCCGATGCGCATTTTGGTGCTGGGTGCACTATTGGAACTACCATGAAAGTTACCAATGCGGTAGTGCCAAATCTTGTTGGGGTTGACATAGGCTGTGGCATGCTTACGGCAGACCTTGGCTTCAAGCCCATCAACCTTCCGGAATTCGATGAAGCGTGCCATGAAATTCCTTCGGGCTATTATGTGTGGGAAGGGCGTAAAGAACGCTTTGACCTGGAGGAACTACGCTGTTATCGCCAACTCAAGGACGCAAAACGTATTCAGCGCTCGCTTGGTTCACTGGGCGGTGGCAATCACTTCATAGAGATTGACGTTGCTTCAGACGGCATGCAACGCCTGGTAATTCATTCGGGCTCACGCAATTTGGGGTTGCAGGTGGCAACGTATTATCAGAAACTTGCCGTAGATTTGCATAGTGGTAAAGAAAGCTTCTTTGATCGCAAGCAAGAGCTCATTGATTCATACAAAGCGCAGGGCCGCCGTAATGAAATTCAGGCGGCGTTGAAGGAGCTTGCGGCTCAGTATCACCGCACTAAGCCCGATGCGCCTGCAAATCTGTGTTGGCTTTACGGCAAATATCTGGAAGACTATTTGCACGACATTGATGCGTGTCAGCGCTTTGCTGTACGTAATCGTGAACGCATAATGATTGAAATACTAGCGCGAACAGGGCTTGATGCGTCATGTGAATTTCACACCATACATAACTACATCGATACAAACGAAATGGTGTTGCGCAAGGGTGCTATTGCTGCACATGCAGGTGAAACCGTGCTTATTCCCCTTAATATGCGTGATGGTTCAATCATTGCAAAGGGGTGCGGCAATGAAGCGTGGAATAATTCTGCTCCACATGGTGCTGGTCGTGTGATGTCGCGCACCGCCGCCAAAAAAACGCTAAACATAGACGATTATCGTGAAGCAATGAAGAACGTATATTCAACTTCAGTGAACGAGCACACCATCGATGAAGCGCCTGATGCCTACAAATCTGTTGATGACATTATTGGTCCTATTGCTGAAGCGGTAGATATTGTTGATGTAATGAAGCCAATATACAACTTTAAAGCGTCATAGGAGTGTGAGGGCGGAAAGCTTATTTGGCAACAGGAGCAGCCCGATTGCTTGCTTTGTGATTGGCTTGACAATTGGTGTGCAGCTCAATAGAGAATTTGTCAGTGGTTTTCACTGCGTCACCCAAAAGTAGAAAGGCATCTCATTATTCCTCAAAGTTCATATCTGCACTTCCGATTCCTTATATGCTGCCAGTGTGTGTTCGGCTTCGGCGAACACTTGGTCTGCGAGCTAAATTGCTTACCTATATTGCAGCAGTTGTTTCTGCCAGAAGCGAATCTATATCATCGAAAGCGTTCTGAAGGCGTTCAACATGGTATAGCTCGTAAAGCGAGTAGATTCTTTCTGTTAGACCAGCGTTGTCCCACTGTGCAAGCACCTCTGGCGCAGAAATACCCTTATAATCTGCATAACGTTCAAGTAGATATACAAAAAACCTAGTTTCTTTGCTCATGTCATTCACCAGCTATATATACTGAAAGGCGAGGGTCCCCTTGTTCTCTTTCTGCCTTCCACATGTCAAAAATAGCTAAAGGAGAAAACTCATTCATTTGCAACTGTTCGTCAATCAACATTGCATAAGTTTGTGAAGAAATAAATTCCCTTACAGCTTCAAAATCAGAAAGACCAAATTCGGCCATGCCCTCTTCGGCAACGTTTCTGACATAGAAATCCCTTGTTCGCGCGTTCATTTTCACAGGATTTCCTCTTTTCCTGTGAAGGCAAGAAACGAAAGCGCTTCCTCTGTCAAAAAGGAGTACTGGTCGGTAAGATTTTGAGGAAGAAGTCTTTTCACGGCTTCTTCTGCGGTGTAAACACCATCCATATAATCATCGATGACAGGAAGCGTTGAGTCGTTGGCAACAGGACCTATGACAAGGTCATAATTTTCATATGCGCCACCACGTCTGCGATTAGAGCACACAAACTCAAGCCATTCTGCATTTGCAGATTCGAATTTCAAAACATTCAACTTGCTAATTTCAGAATCAATAAATTCGTAAGTGTTCAAAATTGCACTGCTAGATTTGCGGCGAAGCTTTACTATCTTCGCCCACTTTTCGGCTTGCGATTTGCTTGATGTTAAGTAAAACCCAGGGCCAAAATCAAGTGCTCGCCGCTCAGAAAGGAGGACGGGATGTTTCACAACAACATCACTTCCGTGATAAAGAAGCATTGTCCACCTCGCAATCAAAAATCAAGAACTAAGAACTTCTAATTAGTTGCTGTGAAGTATATCAAGAAATCGAATTCAAAGAACATACGGTTTTTTATTCAGATAGGAAAACCGTTTTGGTCGACATCGAATTCATAAGAACCCTTTATTTTTGGTTTAACATTTATGCTCATATCTATCCTTCCAATTCCTTGTACGCTTCTAGTGTGCGTTCAGCTTCGGCGACCACTTGGTCTGCAAGCCGTTTTGGTTCAAGTATTAGCACGTCGGGGGCAAAATTTTTGGCAAATTGCCACATGGCGCGTTCGTTCACGCGTGCACTTACAGTAACGTATTCGCTGGTTTCTTCACCAAAGGTAACATCGCTTCCAAACATGTCAATAACATCGCTTATCATTGCATGCGTTATGCGAAAAGTGCAGCGTGTATTGGGGCTTGAATACATATACACGTGCTCGTCCATGTATTTTGGCAAATCAAGGCTTGCGCGACTTGCACCCGTAAGCGATTCAAATGGCTTTGCGGGTTCATCATCTAAAATACGCACATTAATCATGCGGTCAATGCGGTAGTTTGAAATGTCGTTGTATTTGTCATAGTTACAAATAAGGTAATACTTGCCCTCTTTGGCAGCCATTTGGTAGGGGCTTGCAATGTATTCACGTACCGAGCCATCCTCGCGGCACTTGGCTTGCTGCTTTCCGTTTGCACTGTATTCAAGGTAATGAAATGCTATCTTTCGTTTGGTTTCAATTGCTTCATCAAGCGTTTCAATAGTGAGAAAAAGTTCTTGGTTTTGCGGAAGTGCATTGGGCATGGTATACACATGGCGAATATGCGGTTTGAAGTAACGGCTTGACTGCGCGGCAAGTTTATCTATAAGTTCACGGCATTGGTTTTGTGGTACGTGTTTGGATGAAAACAAACCATCAATAATCAGACGCAATTCTGGCTCGGTGAAATCATGCATATACCAATAATCGGACGTGATAGTGCTTTCTTCAAGCTTACCAGATTCAGGGTTTGGCATTTTCCGTTTAAATTTTGAATACTCAATGGGGTAGCCCATATCAATAAGGTTATCGATATTGCGCTTGACCGCCTTGCGGTCCACCGTTACCTCGTAGTTACTTTCAAGCTTTTCCTGAATTTCTTTTTGCGTTAGATGATGATTTCCATCTGTTTCTTCACGCAAGATTTCCAAGATCATCAATGGAACCATTTTCTTTGGTGGTGTGAGTGCAGTACTGTTCATTGTTTCTCCTGCGAGTTGGCTATTGCTTTTGGCAGCTCAAACTGAATTATTTAAGATGAAAGGTGTTTATTGACTGCTCTATGCATCAATGAAAAGAGTATATCAAACAATGGGTCATTTTTAGACCATAGTGTTTCGTAATATCTAGAATGGCTTTCGCAATGCTGCAAAAAAATGCACATCAATTGGAAATTTGTCTTAAGCAAGATAAAACGCTAAATTGGCAAATTAGGCGAAGCCAGTAATTTTTTTGCAAGGTGTAGTGTTTAAGAAAGAAGCAGACTTTGCTTGTAGTAGAAGGAGCTAACATGGATTCAATTAAAAGTTTTAGAGGTCGTAATGAGTTTTTGTCTAACATGTACCCATGTTGGGCATGGCTTGATGGTGTAAAATATCCTTCTGTTGAACACGCTTTTCAAGCTGCAAAAACATTAGATTTAGAAAAACGTAGGTTATTTCAAGTTTGCCCAGTCAAAGCTGCCAAGAAAGAAGGGCGTTTGGTTGACTTGCGGCCAGATTGGGAAAAGGTAAAGCTTGATATCATGTATTCATTACTCAAATCTAAATTTAGTGATGCTGAATTAAAGCAAAAACTTTTAGAAACTGGAGACAAACAGCTTATTGAAGGCAATACCTGGAATGACACCTATTGGGGAGTTTGCAAAGGCGTAGGGGAAAATCATTTAGGCAAATTATTAATGCAGGTAAGGTCTGAACTTCGCGAAGAAGATTAGAAAGGCGAATTTTGACAGAGTTAAAACTATATTACCCAGACGGCACAAAGTTTGGAAGCGAAGAGGAATTTGTCAATTTTTATGAGCAAGTATATTTCTATGAAAATGGAAATACCAAATTGGAAAAAATGATGGACGACATTCGCAATAAGTCTGCTTTGGAACTTGACGATTACGGTAATATCTTGGCATGGAAAACTGGCGGCAGGTACGACAAGGATAAAAAAACTGTTTCTTATCAATATGGCAAAATCAAGCTTGAAAAGTTTGAAGATTTCGAGGGCGAGAAAGAGAAGCAACTTAAGGA
>CAVDDP010000155.1:0-5009 GCA_963607695.1 Hallerella sp. | reverse complement strand
TTCCAGAGAAGCATTATCCAAGCCGAGCCGTGTCGCCGAATGCCCTCTGTCTGCGCGCTTCGCGAAGCTTGAGCAGCGCAGTAAAGGCAAGGTGGCGGAGGATTTGCAGCATCTGTGACTTCTTTTTTCTTCCCCTTGAAATTCCCCTTGCAATGGGGTATTGTGCAAAGGCTGTGCACAGGCACAGTCCGTTGTTTCTTAGTCTTGCATGGTTCACCGTCATGCTCACTCAGAATCAAAGGGTTCACAAACGATGCAGGTAAGCATCGCAGATAAGCGGCTTGTCCGCGGAAAGGTGGCTGAAATGGCTGACAAACTCAGCATCAGCAAAGAGCGTACAGCAGAACTCATCAAAGAATTCGGTAAGAACGAGCACGACTCTGGTAGTGCCCAGGTTCAGGTAGCAATTCTTTCCGAGCGTATTCGCAACCTCACCGAGCACTTAAAGGTGCACAAGAAAGACAATCACACCCGCCGCGGTTTGATGATGCTTATTGGTAAGCGTCGTGGTCTTTTGAAGCACATCAAAGATCAAAACATCGATGAATATCGTGCTCTTATCAAGAAGTTGGGCATTCGCGACAACATCTAATCAGAGTTCAAAGACCCGCCTTCGGGCGGGTCTTGCGCTACTAGTGCCCGTTTGTTAGGAACGCAAAAGGGTAAAGCGGTCGAAAGCGCAAGGGCGCTTTTGCTCGCGGCACAGTGCGGGTGCTCAAAAGAAAAGCACGGTGCATAATGCCAAAGAAGCTTGCATGCAATAGGGCATGTGAGGTAAGAAAAGAAAGAAAGAAAGAAAAACATGGAAAAAATTGTTGAAGAATTTGAGCTGTATGGCAAAAAGTACAAATTCGAAACAGGCGAACTTGCAAAGCAAACAACAGGTGCCGTGCTGGTAAGCCAAGGTGACACCACTATTCTGGTTACCTCTGTTGTTTCTCGCGAAGAAAAGAACTACGATTTCTTCCCCTTAACCGTAGACTACATTGAGAAGATGTATGCGGTTGGTCGCATTCCGGGTGGTTACCTGAAACGTGAAGCGCGCCCCTCTGAGTTTGGCACGCTTACGGCGCGTATGATTGACCGCCCCATTAGAACCGGATTCCCTGAAGGATTCAAGCAAGAAGTTCACATTGTTGCCACCACGTTTGTGTGTGATGGCGAAAACACCCCCGATGTTATTTGCGTTATGGGTGCTTCTGCTGCGTTAATGGTTGGTGGCGCGCCGTTTGAAGGCCCTGCTGCTTGCGTGCGTATTGGCCGCAATAAAGAGACGGGCGAATTTTTGGTGAACCCCACCTATGCCGAGATGGAAAATTCCGACCTTGAGCTTACCATTGCCGGTACCAAAGACTTTATTTCTATGGTTGAAGCTGGTGCCGAGGAAATCACCGAAGAAGACATGCTTGCTGCTATGAACTTTGGTCAGGAAGCAATTGCGGCATTCTGCGAGCGCCAGGAAGCATTCTTGGCAAAAGTGAATCCTACCCCCATTGAGTACAAGATTCACGAGGCAGACCCCTGCATTGCCGAGCGCGTAGAGAAATACTACGATGCCATGGCTGCTGCGTTGAAAGACGCCGATAAGCTCAACCGTGTAGCAAAAGTGGAAGAGCTGAAAGCGCAAATCAAAGAAGAGAACTTCTCGGAAGAAGAAATTGCCGCCTGGGGCGCCGATATTGCCGCCGCTTGCAAAGCGCTTGAGAAACGTGCCATGCGCAAGATGGTTATTGAAACGGGTGAACGTGCCGACGGTCGTGCGGTAAATGAGATTCGTCCTTTGCACATTGTTCCAGGGTACCTGCCGCGCGTTCATGGTTCAGGTTTGTTCCAACGTGGTCAAACGCAGGTATTAAGCATTTGCACGCTGGGCATGCTCAATGAATGGCAGCGCTTGGACACCATTGAGCCCGTTGAAGGCAAACGCTACATGCACCATTACAACTTCCCACCGTATTGCACCGGTGAAGTGGGCCGCATGGGTTCCCCGAAGCGTCGTGAAATTGGTCATGGCGCCTTGGCTGAACGCGCTTTGCGCCCCATGATTCCTTCCGAGGATGAATTCCCGTATTCCATTCGCGTGGTTTCGGAAGTTTTGGAATCAAACGGCTCTTCCTCTATGGCTTCTACCTGCGGCTCTACACTTGCTTTGATGGATGCCGGCGTGCCCCTGAAACGCCCTGTTTCGGGTATTGCTATGGGTCTTATCAAAGAAGGTAATGACGTTGTTATCCTTTCCGATATTCAAGGTTTGGAAGACTTCTTAGGCGATATGGACTTTAAAGTTTGCGGTACCGAAAAAGGCATTACCGCACTTCAAATGGACAATAAGGCAAAGGGTCTTTCCACTGAAATCTTAGGTAAAGCACTTGCTCAGGCTAAAGAAGGCCGCGCCTTTATTCTAAATGCTATGCTTGCAGAAATTGCAGCTCCTCGTGAGCAATTGCGCGATACTGCTCCTCGCATTGAGACTATCCATATTCCTGTTGATAAAATTCGCGAAGTTATTGGCACAGGTGGCAAAGTAATTCGCGGCATTCAGGAAGAAACCGGTGCAACCATTGAAATTCAAGAAGATGGCACGGTGCACATTGCTGCTGTTGAAGGACCTGCCGGTGAAGCTGCCAAGGCTATGGTACTTGATATTGTTCGCGAGCCTGAAGTGGGAGAACACTACGAAGGAACAGTAGTGGGCATCAAAGACTTTGGTGCGTTTGTAAAGCTTACGCCCAGCAAAGACGGTTTGCTGCACATCTCTCGTATGGCAAATGGCCGTGTGGGCAAAGTGGAAGATGTTTTGAACTTAGGCGATACGGTAGAAGTTGAAGTTATTGAGGTTGACCCCAAGACCGGTAAAATTTCTCTTGATCGCTTGAATAAGCCGAACGCCCCTGAAGGAAGCTCCGATGCTCGCCCTGGCCGCGGCGAGCGCAATGAGCGCAACGGTCATGGTGGTGCACATAACGGTCGCACGCCACGCCGTCGCCACGAATAAAAAACGCGTAAAAAGGCTTTTTACCATGCGGCTCTTCCCTAAAAAGGGAGGAGTCGCACTTTTTTTGAACGGGTTGTGCATGAGCGTTCTTTTTTCATTCGCCGAACCTACCAGCCCATACAAAGTAAATAGCCTTATCGGCCGCAAAACATGCGGCATAATAAGAAAAAGCACCGTAATGAAGAGGAGAATAGTATGATTTCGGTTGCAGTTTGTGGTTGCAATGGACGTATGGGAAAAGCAGTGGTTTCTGCGGTTCAAAATGCGGAAGATATGCAACTTATTTGCGGTATTGATCCTGCAGGTAACAACAATGAGTTTCCTGTTTATTCCACATTAGCCAGCGCCATTGAAAAAGAACAATTTGACGTGTTGGTAGATTTCACCGCACCTAGCGTGGTAGAAGGAAATATTACCACCGCTTTGAGCGCGGGAATTGACTGTGTGGTGGGCACCACCGGCCTTTCCGAAGATAAGCTTTCCCAGCTTGCACAAAACGCGAACGCAGGCACCTGCTTATTTTATGCGCCCAACTTTACCACCGGTGCTGTTCTTATGATGCAATTCGCGAAAGCGGCCGCTCCTTATTTCCCTGAAGCTGAAATTCTGGAGTTTCATCATTGCAACAAAAAAGATGCACCCAGCGGCACCGCGGTTACCACGGCAAAGCTTATCAGCGAGGGAAGGCAAGGCCGCCAAAGTGAAGCCCCGGGTAAGGAAACGGAACTTCCCGGCATGCAGGGCGCTCGTGGAACATTGGTAAGTGGCGTTCCCGTTCATTCGGTGCGCAGCATGGGCTACGTTGCCTCGCAAGAAGTTATCTTTGGCTCTATGGGCCAAACACTTACCATTCGCCATGATTCCTGGGATACTTCCTCGTATATGCCCGGTGTTTTATTGGGAATCCGTAGTGTAGGAGCACAATCGGGTTTGATTGTTGGTTTAGAGAAATTTATGGCTTAATTGCTTGCCGGCAGTTTTTCTCTGCCATAATACGAACATTGAAGCAACTTGTATGAATTGTTTACCAGTTTTTCTTATATTTTGATTGGAGTACCTTATGTCTGAGCAACTACCTTTTGGCCGCTTGATTCCAGCAATGGTTACACCGTTTGATAGCAATTTGGACTTAGATTTACCACGTGCGCGCCAGCTTGCAAATCGCCTTATTGAAGGTGGCGCCGATTCCTTACTTATTAACGCCACAACAGGCGAGGCTCCTACCATTTTTTACCCGCAAAAGATTGAGCTCTTTAAAGCGGTGGTAAGCGAAGTTGCCGGCCGTGTTCCCGTTATTGCCTATGCTGGTGATAATTGCACAGCCGATTCCGTTGATTTTGCAAAGGAAGTTGAAAAGATTGGCGTAGACGGCATTATGCTGGTGGTGCCGTATTACAACAAGCCCCCGCAAGAAGGAATGTATAGGCACTTCAAGGCTATTGCCCAAACCGTTGACCTGCCTGTTTTGCTGTACAACATTCCTGGTCGCACCGCTATTAACATGACAGCGGAAACAACGCTTCGCTTAGCACACGATGTTGATAACATTGTGGGTATCAAAGAAGCTTCGGGCGACTTTGAGCAAATCAAGGAAATCATTGATGGCGCTCCTGCTGGCTTTAACGTTTATTCTGGTGACGATGACGCTACCATGAAAATCATGGAGCTTGGTGGCGTGGGTGTTGTTTCTACCATTGGAAACGTTGCGCCTGCACGCATTCGTGAGCTGGTTTATCTTTGTGCTGAAGGTAAATGGGAAGAAGCGAAAGTATGCCACAATGCTTTGAGCCCTTTGATGAAAGGTCTTTTTGCCACCACAAACCCCATTTTGGTAAAAGAAGCGCTGAAATTGGAAGGCTTCCCTGTGGGCGGGTGCCGCTTGCCGTTGATTGATGCTACACCCGAGCAATCGGCAGAGCTTGCTCGCATCATGCGCGAAGTGGGCGTTTTGGCAGATTAGTTGCAAGTTCTGCAACCAAAAAAAGAACGTGAGCAGCCCCAAGGTGGGGCTGCT
>CAVDDP010000154.1:0-5029 GCA_963607695.1 Hallerella sp. | reverse complement strand
CCTCAACGGTTACCACGGAAAGCGTGCATTGGTTCGCGCACCCTTCGCAGGTGCGTGTGGTGCGTTTCGGCGCAAAAGTGCGCAGTTCTTCCCGCGAAATAAGTGTGCTGCGTGCCTGTTTGGGGGCAGCGCCTTCCCGTAAATCCTCCTCTTGCGCATGTGCACGCTTTCGCGCCACCAAAGCAGCGCCCAGTGCGCCCATAAGGTACGATCTATCAGGGCGAACAACTTCCTTTCCTGCTAAAAGCTCAAAAGCGCGCAGCACGGCGTCGTTCATGAACGTGCCGCCTTGTACCACAATATGGTCTCCCAGCGAGTCAAGGTTATCCAGCCCAATAATGCGAAACAGGGCGTTTTTTACCACAGAGTAGGCGCAGCCTGCCGCTAAATCGTTGGTGCTTGCACCTACTTTTTGCGCGTGCTTAAGGCGCGAATTCATGAACACCGTGCATTTTGTTCCCAGGTCAACGGGGCTTTGGGCGCTCAGAGCCGCTTCCGCAAAGCTGTCTTTTGGCAAGCGCAACGACCACGCAATTCCGGAAAGGAAGGAACCGCACCCGCTTGAGCACGCTTCGTTCAAAATGGCATTTTGAACCAGCCCGTCTTGCACCCAAATGGCCTTCATGTCTTGCCCGCCAATATCAAGCACAAAACTTGCATCGGGCACAAAAGAAAGAGCGCCTTGTACATGCGCCGTTGTTTCCACAACCCCCGAATCAACACCTAAACAGGCTTTGAGCATGTCTTCGCCATAGCCGGTAGCCACCGCATGTGCCACGTAGATGTTGTCGGAGCCGCGATACTCCCGGGGAAATTCCGCGTACATATCGCTTAAGAGCTCCGCCGTTGTTTCCAAAACGTCGCCGTGGTTTTCCTGGTTAGCGCTCCATACAAGATGCCCTTGCTCATTAACCACCGCAATTTTTACGGCAGTTGAGCCTGCGTCGATGCCCACATAAACAGGGCCTTTTTGGAAGAAAATGTTTTCACGTGGTATTACTTGCTTCGCGTGGCGCTCTTTGAAGACTTTAAGTTCTTCAGCGTTGCGGAAAAGGGGCTCTAAGCGCGCAAGCCCGGCATCGCGAAATTCCGCTGTTTTGAGTTGCTGCTCAAGCTCTTGCAGGCAGGTCACGTGCTCTTCCTGCGTGGCGCTTAGCGCTGCCCCATGAAGCCCGGCGCCCCGAGCGGTGAAAAACTGCGCATCAGCAGGGCGAATGCCGGTTTCGTTATTTAGGCCCAAAGCCTTTCTGAAGCGAACCGACAAATCTGACAAAAACTCGAAAGGCCCGCCCAGAAATACCACAGTGCCTGTGATGGGGCGGCCACAGGCAAGCCCGCCTAAGGTTTGGCGCACCACGGCATCAAGCGTGCTTCCCGCAAGGTCAGATGTGCGTGCGCCGGCGTTCATTAAGGGCCGAATGTCCGATTGCGCAAAAACAGCGCAGCGCGAGGCAATGGGGTAGGTAAGCGATGCCCCCATGCTTAGTTTGTCCATTTCCGAGGTGCGCACGCCTAAAAGGTAGGCAATGTTGTCAATAAAACCGCCGGTTCCGCCTGCGCATGTTGCATTCATGCGCTGCTCAAGGCCGCCGGTAAGATAGATCACTTTCGCATCTTCGCCACCAAGCTCAATAACGCAGTCGGCCTGAGGGTATTCTTTCTTCACAATTTTGGTGGTTGCAATAACTTCTTGCACAAAGGGAAGCCCCAACGCTTCCGCAACGCTAATTCCCGCGGACCCCGTAACAGCAATGGTTCCGTGAATATTGCCATAACGCCAGTTCAGTTCATGAATTATTTCAGAAAGCGTGGTTTTGATATTCGAGCGATGCCGGCGATAAATGCTATGAACTATCTTGGAATTGCTGTCGCTTATGCACACTTTTACGGTTTTTGACCCGCAGTCAATGCCAATTTGATACAGCGGTTCGCTGGTGGTGGCGCCGTTTTCTTCTCCCATATTTCCCTGCCTTGCGCGTGAACCCTCTTTTTTCGCATTTCATTGTATGCGTTGGAAAAGAAATTGAAAAGCACGCACGCAAAAAACGCCCACGTAAAAAGCGCTTCGGTAAAATGACGCCCTCGCAAAAAAGCGCGCAGGTAAAATGGAGCCCGCGTAAAAAAGCGCTCCGGTAACGTTCTGCTGCGCACACATTGCTGGTAAAATGCTTCACCGAGAAAAAATACAAAGAGGTCTTCCTTAAAGGGGTCTTCCTTAAAGGGGTTCTCTTAAAGGGCTTCCACCAAAGCGGTTTCCACCAAAGGAGCTTCCATGAAACATGCACGCCTTTATCTGATTTCTGGTCTTATTGCGCTCATAGCAGCGTTTGCGCTTCCCTGTGCGGCATTTGCCGATGCGGGCACACTTACGTACACGCAGGATGGAATTCAAAAAGTTGAAACGTTTGATACCGAAAAAGACCTGCTCAACAAAGCGGCAAGCGTTCAAGGTGCAGTAACTATTGACATGCACGAAGATTGGAATGACTCTTCCGTTATTGTTAAGGTTCAATCGGGGCGCAATTATACGTTGAACATGAACGGCCATATGATTAACCGCAATCTTGGCCACCATGTGGACTACAGCAGCGGCGCGCACGATGACGGCGAGGTTATTCTGGTGTATGCCAACGCTTCGCTTACTATCAATGGCGGCGATACCTCTGTTGCTCATATAGGAAGTTGCGATAAGGGGCCGCGCGGATACAACCAGCAGTGGCACTACACGGGAGACACAACAGACAAGCAAAGCAGCATTATCTATGGCGGGCTTATTACGGGCGGCTCTAACAATGACAATGGTGGCGGCATTTTGGTCTCGGGCAATGGGGTGAATCTCACGCTGAACAACGTGACCATTGCAGGTAATATTGCCGATCGAGGCGTTTTCCAGCACCATGGTGGCGGCGTTTATATTGGCGGTAATAACGTTACTTTTACCATGAATAACAGCGAGGTGAAGTGGAACTTCGCTAAAGGTAGTGGCGGCGGCCTCTATTTGGATGGCGATGATTGCACTGTTAGCATAAACAATAGCGAAGTGTCTTGCAACCGCGCCACGAGCGAAGGCGGCGGCATCTATCTTAATACCAAGGTAAATCTGACTCTTGAAAACTCCAAGGTGAACTCAAATACGGCGGGTTATTACGGAGACGGCGGAGATGAAGATGCCCAGGGTGCCGGCGGCGGCATTTATATGGATGCCAACAACAGCAGCGTAACGCTTACTAATTCCGAAGTGAACTCCAATGTGGGTTATGTTTGCGCAGGTGGCGTTTACATGGACGGCCAATATTGCGAGCTTACCCTTAATAACTCCCATATAAACTACAATTATGGAGATCGAGCTTTTTCCGATGCTCCCAAAGCAGGTGGCGTATACATAAATGGTCAAAGGTCAACGCTTACGTTAACGAATAACTCCACCATTGATCATAACAGCGTGAATGATTATGAAGCGGTGGGCGGCGGCATATGCGTTAACGCCAAGTGGGCAACCATTGTTTCTTCTGATTCTTCCATAAGTGACAATTATGCGCGCGGTCAAGGCGGCGGCATTTATGTAGATGGCAGCAATGGCACGGGCGCAACATTCCGGTTTGAAAACACCAAAGTGAACACCAACATGGCTCAATTTGGCAACGGCGGAGGGCTGTTCATTGAGTCGGGCGGCTTGTATTCATTCAAGGGATGCACTATCTCAGGAAATTATGCTGCTGGTTGCGGCGGTGGTTTTTACCTGAACCACGGCGATATAACGTTAGCACTTGAAAGTGGTACCACGGTTGACACTAACTCGGCTGGTCATACTGACGATTTTCAAGGGTACTACGACACGGTTGGTCACGGTGGCGGTATTTATGCCGAAGGTGACGGCCTGAAAATTCGCTTGAATAACGCGAAGGTGCAAAACAATACCGCAAATAGAACAAAGCAGGATCAATGGGGTAACTATCACGAAGGAAGCGGCTGCGGCGGCGGTATTTATGCCCGTGATGGTGTAAGCATTTCCTCTGAAAATAACGATGGCGTAATTAGCAACAATACCGCTGGCGGAGATGGCGGTGGTCTTTGGTTTTCGGGAGAAATGACCTTAGACGGCATAAACGTTACCAACAATACTGCCAATGGTGTGGGCGGTGGCGTTTACTGCAACAATACCTCGTATTACACCTTTGTGCTGAATCACTTTGTAAACATTACTTCTAATTATTCTGCGGGCGGCGCTACGCTTGATAACCTTTATATGAAAGACAAGCAAGACGTTTGTGGCGGCACGGGCGATGCTGCTCTTTCCAAAGAAAGCACCATTGGGGTGACCGTGAACAATTACAACGGCAGCGGCACCCGCAGAATTACGGGAAATCAGGCAACGCTTAGCCTGATTGGCGATGACTACGCAAGCGTTTTTACGTCGGACGTTAAAGACTATTACGTTTTGCGTGATGGCAACTATCTTTACCTGGGGAATAAATACACGCTTTCGCATGCCGTTACCGCGAACGTGGGTAGCTGGAGCTGGGAATCTGAAGTGGGATATGGCAAAGAAATTGTTCTGGACACTTCCGACTACCTTACCTATACCGAGCAGGAAGAAAGCGAATGGGGCAAAACACCCGATGGAAGTGTAATTTCACGCGTATCTGAGTGGACATATCTTGACACGTTGAACACCATTGACTACTGGACAGTAAGCGCAAACGGCAAGGTTATTGATACCTTGTATCCGGCGGGCGGCAAGGTTACCTACACCATGGCCGATGACGACCTTACCTTTACGGCGCACGTTTTGCGCCCCATTGGCTCGGCCGAGGTGCAGCTTGATGAAAGCAACACCTCGTGGGATGCTTTGAAGTCTGATGCTTCCGGTCCTGCCGTAAGCGTTTCACTGCGTGACCGCTTTTTCACCTTGTACCCCAATGGGTATCTTCCTGCGGCAGGTAATACCAACGAATGCCTGATAAGTGGCGATGGAGCCACCGAGGGAACGTGGGTCACCCGAAAATGGGTGTGTGACACGCAGGACACC
>CAVDDP010000153.1:0-5052 GCA_963607695.1 Hallerella sp. | reverse complement strand
AAATATCGTTCAACTGCTGAAAACAAAGCGTCACATGTCGGCGCGTTTGCACTCAGACTCGTTATTGCACTTATTGCCTTTGGTGCAGTATTTGCTCTTTCGTATGCAGTGTGCGCACACGTATCGTTTCTAGGTTTTGCTATTTCACTTTGTGTGGGCGCCCTTATGTATTCGTGTACCCATGTGGTTTTAAGCTGGGAGCGGTTTGTGGTGCTTCGACTTGGTAAGTACAATCGCCTTATAGGGCCAGGCTTAACCTTTACTATTCCCTTGATAGAATACGTTACTTTGCGTGTTGACCAGCGAACACGTATAACTCCTTTTGGCGCAGAAGAAGCGCTGACAAGCGACGTAGTACCACTAGATGTTGATGCTGTTTTATCGTGGATTATTTGGGACCCAGAAAAAGCATGTACTGAGGTAGAAGACGTTAATTTTGCGGTAGCACTTGCTGCTCAAACAGCGCTTCGCGATGCTATTGGGCGCGCGCCGGTAAGTGAAGTTATTGCGCGCAGAAACCAGCTTGACAAACAAATTCGCGCGGCAATTGAAGATAAAGTTTCTGAATGGGGCGTTACGGTACTTGCTGTTGAAATCAGAAACATTATTTTACCGCAGGCGCTTCAAGACTCTATGGCGCTGGAGGCTCAAGCAGAACGCAGATGCCAGGCACGCTTAGAGCTTATGGAATCAGAGAAGCTTATAGCAGAGCTTTTGGTGGATGCGTCGGAAGTTTACAAAGACGACCCACGTGCCTTTGATCTTAGAAAAATGCATTTGGTTCATGAAGGCATGCTTGATGACAAAAACTCAATGGTTGTGCCAAGCGCTTACACCGAAGGTTTCTCTGCTGAGAAAGCATCAACTTCACCAAACAAATAACTATTCAAAAAATAGAATAATAAAGTGTCGCAATACACTCTTGACTGTCGCAATACACTTTTGTATAGTGCACTTCAAATGAACTGGCCAGTTCTTGACTGTTGGGTAAGGGGGCTCAACGTCGTCTTTTAAACGCGCATGTATGGTTGCATGTTTGCAATTAATACGCGCAAGACGAAGAGAGTCTTCTGGTTAGCAAGGAGGAGAGATGTCGAGAGCTAATTGTTCTAAAACCAATCTCACTCGAAGGGGCTTTGTCAAAGCTGGCGCTTTGGGATCGCTTGGTCTGGCTGCTGCGGGCAGTATGACAGGCTGCTCAGAGTGGCTGGGAAGTTCTTCTGAAAGTGAAGCCGAAGAGTATGTTGGTTACACGTTTCACCAAAATCACTGCACTGGGCACTGCTCACTGAAGTGCACTGTTCGCGATGGTAGGCTTTGTCTTATTGAGCCAAACGATGCCTTCCCAGACCCCCGGTATCGCATTGTATGCGTTCGTGGTGAGTCTGAAATTCAGCATGTTTATGGCACCGAGCGCATTCAAACGCCTTTAAAGCTTGTGGGCGAGCGTGGAAGTGGTGAATATGAATCCATTACCTGGGATGAAGCGCTTTCAATTATTAAAGAACGCTTAGGTAGTGTTTGGGATCAATACGGAAAAGATGCCGTTGTTGTTGCCGGAACATCTGATGTTAAAGCACGTTATCCTTTCATCAAGCAGTTGTTTAATGCTCAGCAAGACGGGCGCACCGGTATTGACGTTGGTGTTGGTAATGGCTTAGGTCCCATGATCGGAGACTCAACTTCATTTGTAATTGCTACAAGTGAAATGCGAGATTGGGCTCGTGCAAAGACCATTATTATTGCAAGCGCTAACGTGCTTGAAAGCTCCATTTCTTGTGCAAAGACTTTCTTTGAAGCACAAGAAGCAGGAGCTGAAATTATTTCGGTTGATACACACTACACCACTACAGCAAGTAAAGCAGACAAATGGATTCCCATTGAGCCTGGTACCGATGCGGCTTTGTTCTTAGGCATGTGCAGTGCCATCATTGATAACAAGTGGTATGACGAAGCATCCATGAAAAAGGGTACAAGCTTCCCGTTTTTGGTAAATAGCGCAACAGGTGCACTTTTACGCCAGGATATGGCAAGTGTTACTGCCACACAAACAGGTAAAGAAAACCCCTACATGGTATGGGATGAAGCAGCGGGCGCTGCTGTAGCCTATACCGAATGTGCAAACCCTGCACTAACAGGAACATTCACGGTAGATGGTGAAACCTACACCACCGCATTTGATGTGTTCTGCAAAAGTCAAAAAGACAACGGCTACACGCTTGAGTGGGCAGAGGGTATAACTTCTGTTCCCGCAGAAGACATTGAAGAGCTTGCTAAGAAATATGCGCTTAATACCCCTGCTACCTTATCTTTAGGCTGGGGTGGATCTGATAAGTACATGAACGCTGACATTTGCGGTCAAGCTGCTGGTATGCTTGCTGCCTTAACGGGCAACTACGGCAAAGAAGGTGCAAGTGTTGGTGTGCACTTGGGCGCGGTATATACGGGCTGGTCAGGAAAGCTTGCATCGTGGCCTCTTCCTGCTGAATACGCAGTGGCCAAGCAGGAAATGCCAACGTATCAGATGCGCTATAAGGAAAACAAAGTGCATGCGTATGTGGCGTTAGGTGATATGTTCCAACAGCACTATGCTAACTTTAACGTTACCAAAGAGTGGTTATCTACGCTTGACTTTATTTTGTACGTGGATATCTATCACACCACCAGTGCCGACTGGGCAGATATTATCCTGCCAGCTTGCTCTAAGTTTGAAACGCCTGAAGAAGTGGAATATCTAAAGTTTGGCTATGGGCACTTACTTATGCAAGGCCATGTCCTAGACCCGCTTTTTGAGAGCAAAACCGATATGGAAATTGAACGCCTTTTGGCAAAGACCATGGGTGTGGGTCAAGGAAGCCTTCCCGAAACTTCAAAAGAGTATTGCGAATATCAAATTGCCAACAGCACCGATACTAAGCTTGAGGGCTTCACCCTGCAAAAGCTTATTGATGCACACGGTGTTTTGCCGCTTAAAGGCTATGACACCATTCGCCAGGTTTACGACACGCAAGTTGCAAAAACGCTTTCTGGCCGCTTTGATGTGTATCTGGAAAAGCGCCTTGCTTACAATCAGGCAGTGCCTGTATGGGAAGAGTGCGATGAGATTGCGCCCGATAATCCCTTGCGTGAAAAGTATCCGCTGCAGTTCTATCAGGCACGTACAAAGTTTCAGATTCACAGCATGTTCTGCGATGCGCAGTGGATTAAGCTCTTCTATGAGCCCCATATTGAAATGAATCCCATTGATATGAAAGAGCGTGGCCTAAACGACGGCGATAACGTTGAAGCTTATAACGACCGTGGCGTTGTTGGTTTGCCAGTTATGGCAATGGAAATGGTTCGCCCAGGTACGGTGCGTGTTGTTGAAGGTCTTTGGTCAAAGTACATGAACAAAGGAAACGTTCAAGAACTCACAAACGACAACCTCTCACCCCGAGAAGCTATTTTGGCAGCGGGAACTTCAACACCCTTCCAAGATACGCTTTGTGAGATTCGAAAGGCATAGGTGAGAGATTATGACACGTTACGCTATTGCGATTAACCAAAAGCGCTGCATTGGGTGCCAAACTTGCGCGCTGGCTTGCAAAATGCAAAACAATGTTCCTATGGGTCTTATGTGGAACACGGTAATTACTGAAGACGCAGACCACATTGATGGCTGCGTGGGAACGTATCCAAATCTTTCCCGTTCTTATTTACCGCTTGCTTGCCAGCATTGTGAAAACCCTGCATGTATGAAGGTATGCCCCACGGGCGCTACTTACAAAGACGACATGGGTCGTGTTGAAATTGACTACGACAAATGTATTGGATGTCGTATGTGTATGGCGGCATGCCCCTATGGCGTGCGCCAGTTTAACTGGAGTGAACCGGTACGCGATCCTGATTTTAACTACGGTGATAAAGAAGTGCCGGTTCGCCCGAAAGGCGTGGTTGAAAAATGCACCATGTGTAAAGAGCGCACTGATAAAGGGCTCGTTCCCATGTGCGTGCAAAACTGCCCCTTTGAGGCGCGTGTTTTTGGGGATTTGGATGACCCTACGTCTGAAATTTCCCGCATAAAAGAAGAGCGCAATGTACGTATTTTGCGCGAGGAAAAGGGTACAAACCCTCAAGTGTTCTATTTTAATTAGGAGGTGCACCATGCAATTATCTTCACGTTCTAAAGTGTGGGTTGGCATTTTCTTGGCTTTGTTGCTGGCAGGTGCTTGTGCCTATGTTTATCAATTAATTAACGGTCTTGGCGTGACCGGCATGTCAAACGGGGTATCCTGGGGGGCATATATTACCTGCTTTATGTTCTTTGTGGGCTTATCTGCAGGTGGTTTGATTGTAGCTTCTTCTGCCCATGTATTCGGCATTGAAAGCTTCAAAAAGATTGCTCTACCTGCCGTTATTACCTCTACCGCTTGTATTTGCTGCGCGGGTGTGTGCATATTTTTAGACCTTGGCGGTATTCAACGTATTTGGCGCATGATTGTGGGCTTAAATATTACCAGCCCTTTGGCATGGGACATGATTGTTATCACCATTTATTTGATTATCAATATCTTAGATATTGTTTGGTTGAAAAAAGGTGAAGAAGAAAAAGTTAAAAAGCTTTCTTTTGTTGCTTTGCCTGTAGCTATTCTTGTGCACTCGGTTACTGCTTGGATTTTTGGCCTTGAGATTGCAAAAGAGGGTTGGTACTCCGCCATTTTGGCACCCATCTTTGTAGCTTCTGCTCTTGACTCTGGCATGGCACTTCTTTTGACTGTTTTGTTTGGTTTGAAGAAAACCAATATTATGGATTGCGGCGAAGATTTGTTTGCAAGCTTAGCTAAGCTTTTAGCAACATTCATTGCCGTGGATGCTTATTTGATTGGCTGCGAGCTTTTAACGGTAGCTTATCCTGGTACGGAAGCCGGAAATGAGCTTTTGACCATTATGACTAGTGGAGCTACTGCTCCGTTCTTCTGGGCTGAGATTATCATTGGTTTGCTTATTCCTTTCTGTGTACTGGTATCAAAAAAGCGCCGCTATAACAGTGCCTGTGTTGTTGGTGCAAGTATT
>CAVDDP010000152.1:0-5092 GCA_963607695.1 Hallerella sp. | reverse complement strand
GCGCTGAGAAATATCGGCGTCTTTTAATAATACGGAAGAAAGGAGACAGAGTTTATTTCTTTCAAAGAAAATTTCAGGAGAAGTATTCGACCGGGAAAGAAGCGAAAGAATTGGTTCACGAATAGAGTCAACAACCTGAATATATGCTTCATCATCAGCACATTTACAATTCATTGCAACTCCTCTTGAAAGTTCAAATCTCTTTAATAAATCGGAAGTGTCATAAGGAAACATCATGCCTTAGGTGATTTATCGCTATTTTCATCGGTATTATTACTAAAAGACACACTTAAAGAATCCTTATTTTGAGGGGGATACTTTTTTCGAGCAAATAGCCACCATATAAAAGAAGAAAAGCCCACCACAAAAAGAAGCAAAAAAGAGCACGCCAAAAAACGAGGTCTCAACAGCAAATTAAAGCCCTGCCCTGTAACTAACGAGATAACAAGAAAAATAAAAATGAATACAAAAAAACAAAGTGCCAAATCCTTTAATAATTGAGACAGCATAGTGCGTTTAGCTATGCTTTTATAGACCTTTGTATTTTTCCCAGACCATTCCCGCCATCCTGCAATAACGCTCATAACCACCGTAAAAAAGGGGTCAACAGCACTCAATGTTTCTATAGAGAAGAAGGGACTGTTGCCTGTTCCCCAGGACAAAAGGCAGTAAGCTATAACACAACACATAGCTGTGCTTAACACAGCAATAACAGTTTGCGCTACCCTTTCCATAACTTAAATTAAACTCGAAAGCGACGGCCAGCGAGACCAAGCTGGGCAATTGTATAATTCGCTTTCCGACACACTGGATGACAGAGAATAAGCAGCTATTGGTTCTCCTATTTGAAAATGATGATTTTTATCCTCGAATGCAAGTGAAACTCTTACGTGACCAACAATCATACCCATACCGGCATAAGCAGGGTTGTTCGACATTTCCTTTAGATACCACTCATATGTTTTATAGTAGACGTCTTCCATACAGCTGTCAGTTATCTGAAACACCACATAACTAACACCTACACCAATCAATACGGCGGCAGCGCCAGCAATTCCAAGGCCACTCAATATTGTACCTGTTACAACACCAGTTACCTCACCCACCGCCCAGCTCTCAAAATGATTAGAAGTCGAAAACTCACGTGGTGATGAATCCCACTCAAGATAGGTATCTCTGCCACCGGTACCCCCTGAAGAGCCCGAGTCACCCGCGCCACCGCCAGTTCCTCCGCCTGAGCTACCTCCGCCCGAAACGCCTCCTCCTATACCGCCGCCGCCGCCAGACATGGTAGCAATAATCGCATTGAGCTGCTCGGCTGACCAGTATTGAATTTCAGGAAGGATAAACGCTGCTTTTTCGTTATTCATAAAAATCAATTCCTTCCCGTTCTTTAAGACACATACCAACAAGCCCGTTAAGGGAATCAGAGTCAAGCTCTAACCCGTAAAAAAGCGAGTAAAAATCGCGTGTTTCTTCAATTAAGTCAAAAGAACATTCCTTGGGATGAATCATATTGGCTAGCCAAAGCGCGCCAATACACTGAACAAAAACAGGTGAACCAAGCCAACTATGCATAAGTGCTGGTGAAATAAAACTATACCCTTTTGTTATAGCAGGAAGTTCACACCATGCTTTGTAGCCATCGCCCGTACAAAGTCTTAATTGTCTGAGCATCTCTACATCGTCAAACATGATAAAATCAGGATGTTCTGCCAAAAGAGAATTGAAATCAACTGAAGCAGAATCAAAGTTATAAGCTGACGTAACAGGAATTGCCCCCGCGTGAATTAATGCATCGAGCTGTACATTAATACCATGGTGAACCATTGTTCCGTTTTCCCGTGGCGCATAAAAAACAGTTGGTGTGTTCGTAGCATTGAACTTTGAAAAATCGGAAAGAAGTAATGCACGTTCAACCCATTGCGCCAGCTCACTTGCTCTGTCACTACATCCCAAAACGGCACCAAGTGTTCTTAGCGCTTCAGGCAATTGGCCAAACGAAATATCAACAAAAAACACCGGCACGCTTAAATTGTTCTGCAGCAAGTCAAGCTCTCCGTACAACTCTTCCTGCTTACTCCCCGCGTCTATAATGAGGGTAGGTGCAATAGCTTTAAGTTTGCGTGCAGTTTCCTCATAAGAAGAGCGAGTTACGCTATCTGTTTCGGGAAGATTTGTTACCTTTGAAAGGCCAGCATTCGCATAGCAATATGCATCGTTTGAAATATTGGTTGCCACAGAGTACATCATATCAGGAGCAAGTATGGTAAGAAGGGTTTGTGCCGGCGTGCCTGTTGGTGATACCGCTAACGGGCCAAAAGGAATTTCAAGCTTACGACCAAGGCAGTCAGTGACAAGCTGTAAATTTTGACTTTCTTGCGCTAGGGCTTTTCCGGGAAAAACAAGAAGAGCAGCACATGAAACTCCAGCAAAAGTTAAGTTCATGAATTGTCTTCTGGACACAAAAGAGGCAAAACGAGTAGTTTTGCTAGTAGAACTACTATTCATGCTAAACCACCTCTAAAACTCAAACATGCGTTATACAGTAGAAGTAATCAAGATGTAGCTAAATTTGATAGAACCATTTTCATTGTACCTATGGCATTATTCTCTGTCAAGAGTATATTACGCCTCGTTTTCGCTGATTGAGGGTGGGTTGATTGACTTGATTGCAACCGCAACCTGGACACTGCAAAAGCAACCTGGACACAAGCTATATTTTTGAAGGTTGATTGCAAACTTAAACACAACACGGCAGTGGTAATCAGAAAGGTGCTACTTCTTACATGTTAAATAGGCACGCGCAAGAGCAATGAACTCCTGCTGCACAAGCGTTTCGCCACGCCGGCGTGCATCAATGCCTGCTTGCTCAAAAATAAGGGGAAGCTGTTGCGCCACGCTTTTTCCTTGCGCACCACGTGCATTGAAAAACGTTTTGCACGAGTTTGCCAGTGTTTTACGACGCGTTGCAAAAGCAGCATCGGCCATTAAGCATGCTGCTTGAATTTCTTCTTTGGTAAGTTGTTTCCCCTGTTCATTGCAACAGGTATGGCGGTCTAAGCGAATAACTGCGGAATCAACACGCGGGGGCGGGAAAAAATTAGAAGGCGCAACCGAAAAACGCCCTGTAGTCTGCGCATAAAAGGAAAGCTTCACGGTAAAAGCACCGTAATCTTTCACGCCGGGGCGCGCGCACATGCGGTCGGCAACCTCTTTTTGCACCATGACCGTCATGCTTTCCAGTTCAGAAAAGCGCTGGAAATAATCCAGAACAACGGTGGCGGCAACAGCGTAGGGCAAGTTTGAGATAAGCTTGTTCGGGAAGCTGCGCGCTTGATTCTGCTGATTTTCTTGGTTCGCATGGTTCGCTTGAGCGCTTCCCACTTCTTCCCCGCCTGCATATATGCGGGCAAGGGCCTGGGTAATAGCGCTTTTTTGCACTGCAAGCGCATCGTTTTCTATAAGCGCGAAACGCTGCGCCCACGGAGCCGTTGTTTCTGCCAGCACCGCAGGCAAATCGGGATCAAACTCAATGGAAGTTACGGAATGTGCAGTTTGCAACAAAGCAACGGTAAGTGTGCCAATGCCCGGGCCAATCTCCAAAACGTCATCGGTTTCTGCAAGCTCTGCGAGCGTTACTATTTTTTGCAAAATTCCATCGTTTATCAGGAAGTTTTGCCCAAGGGAATGTTTTGTTGCCAACCCATGGCGCTCAAGCACCTTGCGCGTTTCACTCACGCTTGCATACGCAGAAAGCTTTGTCATGCCTGGCTTTCCTTTGCTGAACTTTGAGCTTCTGGCCACAAAACTTCTTGTATTTCGGCATCTTCGGTAATTTCGCCTTGCTCGGTAATGTTGCCCACCCAGTTCATCACGCGCTCAAGCTTAAACCCTGCGGTAAAGGTTGCCGATTTCACGGTTGTTACCAGCGGCTCAAACCCAAACGGGTCATGCCCTTCGCCCACAACGTGCAACACTGCCGGGCGCAACGCTTCATGCCGCGCGTTTGTCCAAAAATACGGCTGCAGGCGGTCCAAAAACGCCTTTAAAGTTGCAGGGGCGCTGGCAAAATATACAGGCGAGACCACCGTAAGTTCATCGGCTTCATCAAGAACTTCACGAATATCAGGCATGTCATCTTCAATGCAGCATGCGTGGCCTTCGCTTTTCTTGCAGTAATTACAACCCGTGCACGGCTGCACCGTTAAACTGGAAAGGGGAATAAGAGTCACCTGGTCTTGCGGATACTCTTCAATACACGCCTCGAAAAGCTGGTCAGCCAAAGCGGCGCTTCTGCCGTTTGTGCGCGGCGATCCCACAACAATCACGCGATTCATAGGTATGTCCTTACTATTCGTATCCATAAAACGTACGCGCATTATCATACAGCGTTTCAAAAAATACGCGCCTGTCTTGCGTTGTAATACACCCACGCACCTGCGCCAGTTTGTCTGCCGTAAAAATTACATGGTCGGGCAAACACGTAATGCCACGCATGGGCTCGGGCGTCATATACGGCGCGTCAGTTTCGGTAACCAGCCTGTTCAGCGGCACCATTTTCACTGCTTCCTGTACCTCACTGCTTTTTTTGAACGTAACCGGGCCGCCCAAGCCAATGTAGCAGTCATGCTCAAGCCATGGTTCAAGCTCCTTTTGCCCTAAGTTAAAGCAGTGCAAAAGCGTGCCTGCCGCCGGAAAACCTTCTTCCTTAAGAATGTGCAACGCCTGCGTATGTGCCTCGCGAATATGCAACACCACCGGGAAATTAAGCTCATGAGCAAGCCTGAGCTGCTGGCGAAACACGTTTTCTTGCACGGGTCGTGGCGAGAAATCGTAGTGAAAATCAAGGCCAATTTCGCCAATAGCACGCACGCGGGGGTTATTGAGTATTTCGCGAAGCCGTTGTGCCGCCACATCGTTGAAATCCTTGGCGTTATGCGGGTGGCACCCCACGGCAAAGCACACGTGGGGAAGCTGCGGCGCGGGCTGTGCCGAGGCCTGAGTTGCCAGCTGCGGCGTGGGCTGCGCCGAAACGCCTGCCCCCGCACCTGCATCCGCGGGTGCAATTTCCTTCAGCACCTGCTTGGCG
>CAVDDP010000151.1:0-5108 GCA_963607695.1 Hallerella sp. | reverse complement strand
AAGTAATTAATTAGTTAAACTTGAAAATGCGCTGTGCTAAGCGATACCCCGAAACACCCACCTTTTTACCTTTATCGCCTGGTAAGTTCACAAAGAAATCAATAGGCATGCGGCGCAAACGATTATAGCTTTCGGGGCGCTTCTCCTTTAAGTATTCCCAAATCTCAGCGCGCTTTTCTTCAGCTTCACTGGTGCCAATCATGCGCAGGAAAATGGAACAGATACACATCATCATGGCAAGATAATTGCGCATGTAGCGCGCCAGTTTTTTCTGAGACACTTCATTTTCAATGTCACATGCGTCAATCATCACTTTGGTAATGCGCAGCTGCTGGTCAATTCTGCCCATCATCACGCTTTCATTCACGCTTTGATCTTCGCGCCCAATGAAATAGCGATACATGTCAACGTCAAGGTAATACATGGTTTGTACGTGCGGCAAAGGCACATACACAAAAATGTTATCAACATAAAAACAATGCTCGGGAAGCTCCAAATTAATGTCGCGTAAAAGTTGGGTGCGATAGATTACGGAATGCATAAGCAAGTACTGGCTTTGTGAGAAGCGGCCAATTTCCGACCATCCAAATTCCCGATTTTGCGGAAACACATTGCGGTATCCCATAACTTTTTGGGTGCCCTCGTGAACTTTTTCATACACATAATTGCCCACTACCATATCGGTGGGAGTTTCACGGTCTACCTGCGTGCGCAAATATGCCATAACTTGTTTCATGGCAGCTTCATCAAGCCAGTCATCGGAATCTACCACTTTAAAATACACGCCGCTGGCTTCTCGAATTCCGGTGTTAACACCCGACCCGTGCCCCCCGTTTTCCTTATGGATAGCACGAATGATATCAGGGTACTTGCTTTGCCACTCATCAGCTTTTTCACGCGTGTTATCTTTGGTAGAGCCATCGTTTACAATCAGGATTTCTACATCTTCACCGCAGGTCAAAAGCGATTCAATACAGGTATCCATGTATTCGGCCGAGTTATAACACGGAACAGCAAAGGTAATTGTTTTTTGATCAGTCATAATGGTTACTTACTCTTTCAAAATTTTGTTGGACAAATCTAAGGCGCGCTCAACTATAACATCCATATTGTAATAGCGATACTCTGCCAGGCGCCCTAACGGATAAAAATTATCAAGCGATTCCGTAAGCTTCAAATAACGCTCATAATGTGCCCGGTTTTCATCGTTGATAATGGCGTAATAGGGAATTTGATTTTTGGGGTCATCGTAGGAAAGCGAATACTCACGCATAATGGTGGTATTGGGGGCTTTCTGGCCGGTAAGATATTTGAACTCCGTAATACGCGTGAAGTCTTCCGTAACGGTGTAATTAACGGTACCGCAGGGCTGGAACTGCTCTTGATTGAGCGTTTCGTACTCAAAACGCAAAGAGCGATACGGTAAGCGGCCAAAACGGGAAAGAAACATTTCATCAAGCGGGCCCGTATAAATAATAGGGCCTTTGAAAGGCTCATTTTTGATATAGATGTCAGAGAGCGGCGCATCTTCATCCATTGAAGCAAAGTGCAGGTCAAATACGCTTTCTGCCTCGGTATTCAAGCACACGGTAATGTTTTCGTGGCCAAGCATTTCCTCAAAAAGCTTGGTGTAGCCAAACACCGGCATGCCCTGGCATGAATCCTGGAAATAGCCATCTTCATACGAGATAAGCACAGGAACGCGCGCTGTAACCGATGGATCAACCTCATCGGGAGAAAGCCCCCACTGCTTTTGCGTGTAGTACAAAAACACATTTTTGTACACGAAATCGGCAAGTTCTGCCAAATCAGGGTCTTTTTGTTCGCGAAGCTCATTGATAGTAACGCGCGAACCCGCCCCAAACGTTTCCACTAACTTTTCCTGAAGTTGCGCTGCGCGCTCTTCCCCAAAACAAATTTCAAGCGAAGTCATGTTAAACGGAACGGGAATGTAGGTGCCATACCAGTTAGACAGCACTTTGTGCTTATAGCTTAAAAAACCGGAAAACTGGCGCAAGTAGTTGAAAACTTTCACATTGTTCGTGTGAAAAATATGCGGCCCATAGCGGTGTACTAAAATGCCGGCTTCATCATATTCATCATACATATTGCCTGCAATTTGCGCGCGTTTCTCAATAATCAAAACGCGCTTGTTGCCTTTTTCAGCCAGCTGACGCGCACAAACAGCACCAGCAAAACCGCACCCCACTACTACAGCATCAAAATCACGTATCGCAATGTTTGCAAACTCAGCGTAAGTAACACCCATATACGCTTCATCCTTTCAAAAAATCCCAAAAATATAGGGGCGCTGTTTCTTTACCACCCCTATTCATGCGTCACCATTTTACCAACGACAGGCGGCTTGAAAGGCATCACCACAAGAACAGAACAACTCTTGTTACCTGAACGTTGTAAAATAGGCGCGAAAGAATTACGAATTCGCAATTCTTCACCAAGAAGAAAATCGAAAAAAGGAGAAAACATGAGCGCATTTCTTGATTCAATGATTGCTCAAGCAAAGCAAGAGAAAAAGACTATTGTTTTGCCGGAAGGAAACGACGAGCGCACCTTAAAAGCTGCAGAAAAAGCATTGGCCGACGGCCTTGCCAACCTGATTATTTTGGGCAACGTAGACGCCATTAAAGCCAGCGGATATAAGCTGGACGGTGCACAAATCATTGACCCCAAGAATTCTGAGTATGAAGATGAATTCACCGATATGTTCTATGAGCTGCGCAAAAAGAAGGGCATGACCCCCGAAAAAGCACGCGAAACCATTAAAGACGAAACCTATTTTGGCGTAATGATGGTGAAAACCGGGCGCGCTCAGGGCATGGTAAGCGGCGCTTGCCACTCTACGGCAGACACGCTGCGCCCCAGCTTGCAAATCATCAAAACTGCTCCCACTGCAAAACTGGTAAGCTCGTTTTTCGTGATGGTTGTTCCTGATTGCGAATTTGGCTACAACGGAACCTTCGTGTTCTCTGACTGCGGCTTAAACGTACAGCCTTCTGCTGAAGAGCTGGCCTACATTGGCTTGGATGCTGCTGCATCATTCAAGAGCATCACGGGTGCCGAACCAGTAGTGGCGTATTTGTGCCACTCTTCTTACGGTTCAGCCAAAAACGACGATCAGGCAAAAGTTGCCGAAGCCGTTAAAATTGCGAAAGAAACCGATGCGAGCGTTTTGCTTGATGGCGAGCTTCAACTTGATGCCGCTATTGTTCCTTCCGTGGGCGCTTCAAAAGCTCCGGGTTCACCCGTTGCAGGCAAAGCAAACGTTTTGGTATTCCCCGACATTGACGCAGGCAACATTGGCTACAAGCTGGTTCAACGCCTTGCTAAGGCCGAGGCATATGGCCCTATCACTCAAGGCTTAGCTGCCCCGGTAAATGACTTGTCACGCGGCTGCTCTGCTGAAGATATTTACGGCGTTATTGCCATTACCGCTGTTCAAGCTCAAGCAAAATAATTTTTGATTGAGTATAAAATTACAGAAGCCCCCGGCGGATTATCCGCCGGGGGCTTCTTATTGTGCGTGCTTTATGCTTTGTAGCAGTTTATAAAGCAGCTCCTGCAACAACCTTTACCGTTGCTGCAGGAGCTACAGAAGTAACAAAAAGCGGTGAATTCGCTGCGTTTTATGCGTTGCGTGCAGCAGTCACTAAGTCGTAAGTATCTTGTGCAATGGCAAGCTCTTCGTTGGTGGGGATAACCAGGATTTTCACTTTAGAATCGGCAGCAGAAATCTCACGCTCGGGGCCGCGAACAGCATTGAGCTCAGGATCAAGCTTCATTCCCATGGGTTCTAAGTCTTTGAAGATAAGCTCGCGTACGGTTGCGCTATTTTCACCTAAGCCAGCGGTAAGAACAATGGCGTCTACCCCGCCTAAAACGGCGATATACTGACCAATGCATTTTTGCACAGAGTATGCATACATGTCGTATGCCAACTTGGCGCGCTCGTTTCCTTCATTGCAGGCTTCTTCAATGTCACGTGCGTCGTTGGAAACGCCAGAAATTCCCAAAAGACCCGACTTCTTATTCAGCATGGTGTTCGTTTCTTCAGGAGTCAGGTTTTCATGTTCCTCCAAGAATGTAACAACCGTGGGGTCAATAGAGCCAGAACGTGTGCCCATCATAATGCCATCCAATGGCGTTAAGCCCATGGAGGTATCAATTGCAATGCCGTCTTTAATGGCAGAAATGGAACAACCGTTGCCCAGGTGGCAGGTGATAAGTTTCAAATCTTTTAAGTCTTTTCCTAAGAATTCTGCAGCGCGCTTTGAAACATATTTGTGCGAAGTACCATGAGCGCCATATTTACGAATGCCATACTTTTCGTAATATTCATACGGAATAGGATACATATATGCTTTTTGCGGCATAGTAAAGAAGAAAGCAGAGTCGTAAACGGTAACCATAGGCGTACCGGGCATAAGCTTCTGACAAGCATAAATGCCTTGCAGCGCGGGCTTGTTATGCAAAGGAGCAAGTTCAGCAAGCTCGTCAATTTTGGCAATAACGTCGTCGTCTACAATGGTTGAACCCTTAAAGTATTTACCACCTTGAACAATGCGATGTCCAACAGCATCAATCTGATCAAGGCTTTCCAAAACAGCAGTTTCGCCTTCAACCAGGCACTTCAAAACAAGGGCGATTGCTTCCTCATGATTATGCATGGGAACAATCTCTTTTACCTCGTTTGGTTTCATGCCGTGGGTAAAAATGCCGTCATCAGCGCCAATACGCTCGCAAGCACCTTTGGTTAACACTTCTTTTGTTTCAACGCACAGCAATTGATACTTTACCGAAGACGAGCCGGCGTTTAAAACTAAAACATTCATTAATGCTTCCTCTCTTTTAAGATTTCTTTGCAAATAACATGAACTTTTCTATTGTAAATTGAACATCTTTGCTGCGGTAGTAAAGCGCTGAAAAACTTACCTCCCGCAAGCGTTTGTCACGGTAGCACACAAATTAAACCGCGCTTTATACTGCGCTCCAAGGTTGTACCACCTAAGGAAAAAACGCAAAACTACGATAAGGTAGAATCCTGCGTGGCATCATCGGGCGTAGCGGAAAGTTCACCCATAAGCACATCA
>CAVDDP010000150.1:0-5109 GCA_963607695.1 Hallerella sp. | reverse complement strand
TAACGCACGCATACACCATGAGCGCAATACCCACCACAATCAGCGGAAACGACAGCACCATGCCCATAGTAAGCCAATCGCCCCACAAATACCCCAGCTGCGCATCGGGCTGGCGCACAAACTCTACCGCCACGCGCGCAATGCCGTAGCCGGTAAGGAAAATGCCCAAGAACGTGCCTTGCGGGCGCGGCGGTACCTTACGCGAGAGTGCATACAGCACCACAAACAGCACCACGCCTTCCAGCAGAGCTTCATAGAGCTGCGAGGGGTGGCGGGGCAGCTCACCCGCTGCGCCCCCAAACACCACACCCCATGGCAAATCGGTCACCGCACCCCACAGCTCGCCGTTAATGAAATTGGCACAGCGCCCAAAGAAAAGGCCAAGGGGTGCACCAATTACTGCCATATCGGCAAGCGTTAAATACGGCACGCCCACCATACGTGCCGTAATAAGCCCTGATAGAAGCGCTCCAATAAGCCCGCCGTGAAAACTCATGCCGCCTTGCGAAAACGCCAGAATTTCTGCCGGGTGCGCAAAGTAGTAGCCATCGCCGTAAAACACGCAATAGAACAAGCGCGCGCCCAGAATAACGCCAATAATCACACCCAGCACCACCGTAAGCAGTGAGTCAACATCAAGCTTTACGTTCCAACGCTTTGCCGTGCGCGCAATAACCAGCGCGGCACACACAAAGCCCAAGATGTAGGCAATACCGTACCAACGCACCGTAAAGGGCCCCACCGAAAACGCAACCGGGTCTAACATTTGATATATCTGATCAAGCATGAACTATTCGCTTTCATTAACGTTGAACGGGCACGAGAATTGCAGCCCAAAAATAAGCCGCCGCTATTTTATCACCCTTTTAGTGCACAACCGCATCGCCATATTCACGTTGCATGGCCTCGCGCGTTATCACCCACTGCTTTCCGTATTTGCGCGCATCAATACCAGGTACAATTTTGCCGTAAGCAATTGCTTTTCGAAGAGTAGATTCGTTTAAGCTCCATAGCTCACTTGCATCTGAAAAGGACATCAGGTTGTCAAAGGGGGTATGAATTTCAATACCATGCTCCCATAATTCATCACAAGAAAGGTCAAGGTCATCGTTCCAAACAATCCCATAACCACCGGTATCCACTTTCACACTTGAAAATAACGCCTGATTATTGAGTGCTTCAAATGCTTTGAACTTATGCGTAAGTGGCTCTACATCGTACCTTTTAGTTGTTCCATTCATAAACTGAACACACAATTGCAAAGGAGGCAAAGCCTCCACCTCTTTTATTTTGTGAAATTTCATAGCGCGACCTCCTACCCCTAGTCAAGCGGCTTGAGATTCATGAACTCTTGGGTTTCCCACATCTTTAACAAATCTTCTTTATTCAGCGAAATCCATTCCCTTACCATTCCTGCTGCCCTATTTGGTAGTTTGCCATCAATCATCTGACCTGTAGAAATGTCAAACGCCGCCGTATCTTCACCGTAAATTGCATGAATGTGCGGTGGATTGTGTTCTGCTCCTAAAAAATACATACGGATGATTATTCCGTAAAAACGCGCAAGTGTAGGCATATCTCTCCTTTCATCATGAACTTTAGTAGGGAAATAATATCACGGTATCGTGATATTGACAAGAATGAGAAAGTGAGGTCAAAACGCTACGTTCGCACCTAATGTCAGCGAGCGACAGATCCGCGGAGCAGATTCGCCCGATGAGCGACTGAGCAGCCTTAGGGCTGTGAAGGAAGCGAAAGCGAAGCGGTAAGGGCGAATATGCCCGCGCAGCTGTCGCGCAGCGTCGAGTGATTCCGCCGTTCGGTAGAACGGCGGAATACAAAGGGGCTGGCCATTTCTGGTCAGCCCCTTGGTTGTGAGGTTATGGGATGCGCTTCGCAGCGCTGAGTAGTTGCGCTGTTCGGCAGAACAGCGCAACTATTTATGCTTCTTCGGAAGAACCCCACTGGCCCGTAACAACACGATACTGGATTGCGAATGCGTCAAGGGAGTCAATCTCGCCTGAGTCGTTCACATCGGCAACCTTCATAAGGCATTGCAGCGTCCAGGTGCTGTACTTCTCAAGTGCAAAGAACTTGTCGTAAGCAGCGGCAGAACCTTCCGTGGTGTAAGCACCTTTGCCCAGGTCATAGGCAACCTGTGCGTCAACAATGTTAATAACACCGCTGTCGTTCACGTCGCCCTTTTCCAGGCCCGCAGCCAAAACAGGCAGGTTCACGGTAGTATCGGCAGTTGCAATTACAATTCCTTCGGTATCCAAACTACCAATGGTAGCTCTGCATTCCGCCGTACCAAACGCAATGGACGTGTTGGTAGAAGGAGCAATGCACTCAAACGTGTATGTTGCTACCACAATGCCAGCAGAGGAATCTGCTTCATTGTTAACAAAGTTAAACGTACCGGCTTCTGTGTTGCCATAGAAGTTTGCATCGCTAGAAAGTCCTGCACCCTTATCAATAGAAACAAGCTTTACCGCCTTATCGTTGTAGGTAAGGCCTTCCTCGGCGGCAGTAATGTTTTTACCAGCCATGGTTACGTTTACCGTAAAGGTTTTGCCTACTTCCAAGTCAGCGGCTTCGGAAGAAATTGTTGCGCCAACAGCAGGTGCAGAAACATCCTCAAACGTTAAAACAGGAGTTAACTCGGGAGTAGTTGCAAATGCTGCATATGCAGTGCCTACATTTGAAGCAAACGAAGCACCCAACGTTGCCGCAAAGGTATCGGCTTCCATCTCTTCAAGCGACTTGTAGGTAAAGCCTCCTGCTTTTGTTATTTCTTCAGCTTTTGTACCAGCTACTGCAACGGTATCGGCTGTACCTACATAGTAGCAATTCTTGAAGGTAGCTGTGTTTTTAGCATACCCAAGTAAAGCGCCGTTGTTAACTTTTTCTCCGGTGATGGTACCGGCGTTATAGCAATTTGTAATAGTGGCACCACTCTTGAATCCTGAGTAATCACCAACAATACCGCTTACGCCAGTAGTAGAGGAGTTATCGGTGGAAGTGATTGAGCCCATGTTGTAGCAATCGGTAACAGAAGTTTCAGCTTCGGAAATGGTTTTCACAATGCCTGCAGCGCCCGACTTCGTTGACGTAACAGCACCATGGTTTGCACATTGGCTAATAACACCGCCATTGCTTAAGCTGGCAGAAATACCTGCCGCTGCACAAGTAGCAGTAATATCACCATCGTTTATGCATTGCGAGATAGTGGCTTTGCTGCAGCCACCGGTAATACCGCCAATTGAATAATAGTAGGTTGCCGTAGAGGTAAGGTCGCCCTTGTTAGTGCAGCCCGTAATGGTAGCTACCACATTTACATTACCAACGATGCCACCCACAGGAGAATTATTTGTAGAAATCGCACCTTCATTTGTGCAGTTCTTTATTGTTGAATTTTCGCCCGTTAGCGAACCAACAATTGCGCCAGCATAACCTTGATTTGCGGTAATAGCTGCTTGGTTGGTGCAGTTTTCTACCGTGGCACCAGCGCCCGTTACGTAACCGGCAATTGCGGCACCGTATATTTGAGAAATGGCAAGCTCACCCGTGGTGGTAACGTTTTTCACCGTGCCGTTATCGCCAAGAACAGCTACCAAACCATAGCCATTATCGCATACGAAAGAAGTGGAAGCGCTGTAGGTAATCTTGTAACCATTACCATCGTAGGTGCCCGTAAATGCCTTAGAGGTGCTATTACCAATTGGAGTAATTGCTAACCCTGAAAGGTCAAGATCGGCTGTTTGCTTTGCTTTGTAAGAAACGTTGCCGCGTTGGTTTACCTGAGCAGCAAACCAGGTAAGGTCATCTACGCTGGAAATAAGATAATTTCCTTCGTCATCCTGCGAAGGAGCAGCAAGAACACTAATGGTTACCGGCGTGCTAGCCGAACCGTTATAGCATGGTGCAAACTCAGTTGCAACACCATCTAAGGTATAGGTAAGTTTCAACGCAGTACCGTTTTGCTCGGCTGTTAACGGAGACGTAAGGTTAACCGTCCAACCTTCTGGCAACGTGGTACCAAACGCAACATCTTCTGTGGTGCCATTGTCATACGTAATGCGCGCTTTAAGACCCGTTAAATCAAGCGTATCACCTAGTGAATACGTGGTAACGGTAGGAGCATATGCGCCCCATATACCCGCAATTTTAGAAACTTTCTTGGCAGTAACTGTTACCGTGAAGTTCAAGCTGTAAGCGCCATCTTCGGTGCTTACCGTAACCTTAGAACCGTTATCCTCTACGGTAAACGCATCAGTTTTGCTTGCAACAAGCGGTATACCTACGGTAACACCATCGCTGTACGTTACACCACACTTCAGGCTGCCCATATCAAAGGTCTGGCCTTCAACGTAAGAGGTTTTAACGGTATTCTTACCGATCCATGATGTGGATACTTCTGTTGCATCACTTGAAGCAAGTGCTAACGGTGCAACAAAACCTTCAAAGCCGTTTTCTTTAAGAAGTGCCGTTACGGCATCGGTGCTTTGGGGTACAACCCAACGATCGCCTAATGACAAAGCAGAAGCAGCTTCGGTAGTCTTGAACCAGGAGAGATCCTTTGCGGTTCCCGTTTCAGCAACGCTACTACCAGAGTTTCTGTAACCCGTTTTTGCATAGTTATTCTCTACGTAGCCACTCAAGCTTTCCAGATTACCTACAATTGCATTGTTGTAGCCGCTTTGTTTCGTGCTCTTGGTGCCTACAAAGAAGCAATTCTTAATAGAAGATGATGTTGCTTTACTGTAACCATAGTTGCCACTACTAAAGCCCGTAATACCGCCAAGCCATTTGTCGCCGTTTGATTCTACATTGCCAAACACGCCACAGTTTGTGATGTTGCCTGTTTCGTAAGCATTATTGTTGCAACCATTGCGGCCAGCAATACCACCGGTACCGTTTTTACTACCATACGTTGCATTTTCAACATCGCCAAACACTAAGCAAGAATCAATATTGCTTGCATTCTCACCTACAACACCACCAACAATCTTGTAGCCATACACATTGGCATTCACAATGCATGCAGTAATGTTGCCTTTTTGGCCGTTTTCGCTTTCAAGAACAGCGTTTGCTTTACTTTCGGTGCCA
>CAVDDP010000149.1:0-5115 GCA_963607695.1 Hallerella sp. | reverse complement strand
AAAGGAGACCTTTGGGAACAAGCTGGGTCATGGAGTAAATTACCAACAAGTGCAATGTCACACACTTGTTGCCGACTACCACCATGCAGTTAACGGATACACCAAATATCTTAAGGAGATACTAGCTATGTATTCTTCCAAGAAGGCGCAATAAGTGCAGAAGCAGAAAGCGGCGCCGTGTCCCGTCGTTTCCGTCTGGGCGTACACCGCTTTTCGCATTGCCATTTTACCACAAGACAGCCAAAGTAATCTAGCAATGTTATGGCATAATAAGAACACTATCTTATTCATAGATAAGACTCGCCCTTGTAAGAGAAAAGGAAACACAACCCAGCTACCACATTCAAAAGTAACACCAAACACTAATTCATACGAGCGGAGGTCTTTGTGGAAACACAGCAACTAGCAAGCATTTCGTTAACCCTTGAAGCCAGCAGTGGCAAACCGTATTCTGTAAGCCAAGTAAATGCGTTTGGCCCATTGCTTCAAGGCGCTCTTATGGAATTATGCGACAGCTCTTACGCAAGCTATCTTCATGCTATTTCCTTTAATCCTTATAGCCAAGCATGCACGCTAAGCCCCAACAAAACCATTACCTGGACTCTCTCAACGCTCACTAACGATGCAACAAAATACCTGATAGAGCCGCTACTTTCTACTGAAACCATTAAGCTTCGAGCTATCAATGAAGAATTCGCCATCAAAAGCAAAACGCTAAACTATCTATCCCTTCAAACTATTTTAGATGAGCTAAAAACAAACGATAACCAGCGCCATCAAATTCGCTTTATCACGCCAACGGCTTTCAAAAGCCATGGCGAATATGTAATTATGCCAACCCCACGGCTTATTTTTCAAAACTTGTTCATGCATTACAACCAAATATTTGCAGGTGAAGGAGAAGCAGACGAAGAAACCATTGAGTATATTGCACAAAACGTTCGCATATCTTCTTATAACTTGAACTCGCATTATTTTGCTTGTTCTGCAGGCAATAAAACAAAACTGCCCGCATTCGTAGGAGAAATCACGCTAAACGTTACCGGAAAACAACCCTTGCATGGATTAGTTGGCATGCTTTTGCGTTTTGGCGAATTTGCAGGAGTTGGCATAAAAACATCGATGGGCATGGGAATGATGCGCTGTGTTTTGTTGAACAACAAAACCAGCGAAAACAAACCCAGCAAAGATAAAACCACTAGCAACTAGGATAAGCAATACGTAAGCAGCAGCAAGAAAGGAAGGCACACATTGGACAACAAAACAGCGCTTTACTACGGCGCGCTTTTGCATGATGTAGGAAAAGTGGTGTACCGGGGAATTTCTGAAAAAGGCACCCATTCAAAGCTTGGTGCAAATTTCCTTGCAAATGAAATTGCACCGGTAAACCCTGCCTTTTCTTCAGAAGAAGGCGCCAGCGTGGTTGAGCAGGTGTGCTACCACCACGCCAAAGAAATAGCGTCGGCAACGTTAGAAGACACCTCCCTGGCATTCATTACCTACTTTGCCGACAACATTTCAGCCGGAATGGACAGAAAAAACGAAGGCGATGAAACAGAGCAGGCGCACTTTGATAAAAACGTTAAACTGCGAAAAATTTTCAACATTATAAATGGCCACAACGATGACAATACAGTTGAACGTGAAGACTACAACACCATACGTGAGCGCATTAAAGAAAATCTTGTGCAAACCGCAATTTCACCTGCGGAAATAAATTCAGTACTGCACTTACTTGAGGCAACATGCAGTACTGTTCCTTCTTCTACCAACACCTCTGAACTGGTAGATGTTTCCCTTTACGATCACTCAAAAACAACAGCAGGAATTGCTGCCTGCATCTATGACTATTTGGAAAGCAAAAACATTACAAACTACCGGGAAGCACTTTTTTCAAACGCAAATTCTGAAGCGTATTACAAAGAGAATATGTTTTTGCTGGTGTCATGCGACATGAGTGGCATTCAAAATTTCATTTACACCATTAGCGGAAGCGGCGCCCTAAAACAACTGAGAGCGCGTAGCTTATACCTGGAAATGATGTTAGAGCACATTGTTGATGAGCTACTAGAACGCCTGCGCCTGAACAGAACCAACCTTTTGTATACCGGCGGTGGGCACGCCTATCTTTTGTTGCCAAATACACCGGAAACACTGCAAGCATTAGAAATCTTTACTGAAGAGATAAAGCAGTGGTTTTTAAAGCACTACGAAACCGACCTGTTCATGGGAACTGTTTGGGTGCCTTGTAGCGCTAACGACTTGGCAAACCGTTCGGGCGATGGCAAACGTTTTTCACAGCTTTTTACCAGCTTGGCTCAAAAGATGTCATGCGTAAAAGCCGCGCGCTATAACGCACAAGACATAAAAGCACTTAACTTTAGCGAAAAAAAGAAAGATTCTGAACGCGAATGCCAAGAATGCCACCGCAGTGACATGCTAGAAGAATCTGAAGGCGGAAGAATTTGTTCGCTGTGTGCCTCGTTAAGAGATATATCTAAAGATTTAGCAGCAAAGGATATATTTGTTATTTCAAGCAATAGCAACGTGAAAGACACAAATGAGAAAGGCCTAGTTCTTCCCTTTGATTGTGTGTTGCGCGTTTATTCGCGCGAAAAATACCTAGTAGAAAAACCGCAGGTAAAGCGCGTGTACAGCAAAAACACCTGGGACATGGGAGAAAGCCTTGCAACTCATATTTGGATGGGCGACTACGCTGCCAAAACAAACAATGGCATTTCAGACTATGCCGAATGCGGGCAATCGCTTGACGGCAACAAAGGAATAAAGCGATTGGGTGTTTTACGTGCCGACGTTGACAATTTAGGCGCCATTTTTGCTAACGGTTTTCCCGCCAACAAAGCATCTATTAGCCGCACCGCAACGTTAAGCCGCAATCTAAGTTACTTCTTCAAAAAGCGAATTAACACCATAATGGAAGAGGGCAAATACCAGCTTCAAATTATCTATTCCGGCGGCGATGATTTATTCATAGTAGGCAATTGGAGCGACGTTTTATATGCTGCGCTTGATATCAACAAAGCGTTTCGCGAATTTACTGGCAACGGTTGCTTAACCATAAGTGCAGGTATTGGTATGTTCCAGCCAAAATATCCTATAGCGCGCATGGCAGAACAAACAGGAGATTTAGAAGACGCTGCTAAATTATTTACAAAAGAATTACCTGACAAAACAGTAACAATGAAAAACGCGCTTGCCTTATGGCACGAAGAAACCGTGTTTGATTGGAATACATTTATTACCACCATAGAGCCACGTATGCGCGAAGTAGCTGCGATTTTTGACCGTTGCGAAAAGGGCAAAGCATTCATTTACAAAATGGTTGAACTGCTACGGTCGTACGATAACGTTATTTCAGCACCGCGCCTTGCCTATTTATTGGCACGAAGTTTTGAAGACGTAAAAAACGCGCAAGAGCTCACGCAGAAGTTCTACGATTGGGCGGCTAACGAAGAAGAACGCCAATGCCTTATTGTTGCATTGGAATGGTACGTTTATAGCATTAGAGAAAGGAATTAGTGATGGCTGAAATTAAAAAGGGTACAAACATAGCGCTATCTGACAAAACCAAATTAAATGGCGAAACCTATGCCAAAGCAGCAGAGGCCATAATGAGAGACGCCAAAACGAAAGCCGATGAAAAAGCTCAAGGTGCCTGGTTTGGAAGACTTTCAACCTCAAAAATTCGCGGCATTTATGGCTTAATCACTAACGTGTACACCCGTATAACAGACGAAACATCGTTTGAAGAAAACAAAACCGATTTGCAATACATTAAAGTAAAAATGGCCTATGAGTGCGGCCGCGACAGAAACGTTGATAGCTTCATCAAAGGAACAGGCCTTATGACAGCTATAGATTCAATCACAACCTACGACCAATTCATCTTGTACTGCAGATACGCAGAAAGTTTAGTTGCTTACTTTAAATTCTACGGCGGAAAGGAAAACTAATGAGTTACACCAAAATCAAAATCGAAGGCATTATCAAAGTAGAAACCGGCTTGCACATTGGTGGCGATGATTCATTCAGCGCAATTGGCGCTATAGATTCCCCCGTTGTACGTGACCCACTTACGCGTGAACCCGTTATCCCTGGATCTTCGCTTAAAGGCAAGATGCGTTCTTTGCTAGCAAAGGAAATGGGCACCATCCCGCAAGGCGGCACTAAAGGCTTCGAAGCAGACTGCTCCGAGATTAAACGCCTTTTTGGCTCCAGTGCAAGTGACAGCAATGCAGAAGGCACCGGTATGCAAATGTCCCGTTTGCAATTCCGAGATTGTTTTCTTATTAACAAAGAAAAATTGCCACAGGTTTTTGAGAACAAGTTTGAAAACACCATTGACCGTTTAACATCGGTTGCAAACCCGCGCCAGATAGAGCGCGTAGTTCGCGGCGCAGAGTTCAAGTTTGAACTTATATATAACGTTGAAAAAGAAGACGAAATTGAAGAAGACTTTGCCAATATCACCAAAGCCATTCAACTTTTAGAGAATGATTACTTGGGCGGTGGTGGCACGCGCGGAAATGGCCGTGTTTCTTTCGCAGACCTCTGTGCACATGTTGTAACGGGCGATACTAATATTACCGTACCTGAGCTGGGGTAAGCTATGGAAGGAAAGATTTACAAGCTCTCTTTTCTACAACCAGTACATTTTGGCAGCGGGCGCCTTTCCGATGCGGAATATGCCTGTGACGCCGCAACTCTTTTCAGCGCACTTTTTATTGAAGCGCTTGCTGCTGGTTGCGCAGATAATCTACTACAAGCTGCACAGCAAGGAGAATGTGTATTAAGCGATTGCTTCCCTTATATTGACGCTAAATTGTACCTGCCAAAACCAATGGGAATCTCGCATATTGAAAGCGAAAACACTGCGAAAAAAGAAGCTGACTCGCGTTCTCGCAAAGCGGCCAAGAAACTGTCTTATATTTCCCTGAATCACTTTCAAGAATACATGAACGGTACTTTTGATTTTGTGGAAGAATGGGAAAACTTCAAGTTAGGACATTCTGCTCTGAGCACAAAAGTGAACCTTACGGGTGAAAACGGCAAAGCATCGGACCCCTACCATGTGGGAGCATACTCATTCTTACC
>CAVDDP010000148.1:0-5123 GCA_963607695.1 Hallerella sp. | reverse complement strand
TTCTTTAACCGCAAGCGTTGCACTTGTTAGGTCATTTAGGGGAATACACTGCCCGTTTACTTGAATACGCTCTTCAAATTTTTCAATGTAGGGGCTGGTAAACATGCCGGTTACATACCCCGCAGCCTGCAGGATATTTGCCACATAAACGCAGGTAGAACCTTTACCATTGGTGCCCGCAACATGCACAAACTTCAAATTATTCTGAGGGTTTCCCAGCTTTGCCATAAGCGAACGCGTGCGCTCAAGCCCTAAGCTCACATTCTGCCAGCGCGGCGTATTGATATAAGCAATAGCATCAAATGCTTCCATGATTGTCCTTCTTGTTTTTGTGGCTTTATTTTTAGGAACTCCGTTTTTAGCAATTCAGTTTTTAGCAACCCTGTTTCTAGCAGCTCTGCTTTAGCAATTGCCCCAGCGTGGCAAAATCCTGCTCAAGCGCTGCTTGCTTTGCCCTATCGTAAATTGCCGCAGCAGGGTGATACAGGGGAAACACCTTGAACTTCCCCGCTTGTTGCAATTTCCCGTGCAAGCGCGTGATACCTACGTCGGTTTTTAAGATAAACTTTGTTGCAAAATTGCCCAACGTTACAATGAATTCAGGGTCAATAGTGCGCGTTTGCTCGCGCAAAAACGGCGTGCACAGCTCAATTTCTTCAGGGCGCGGGTCACGGTTGCTGGGCGGGCGGCACTTAAGCACATTTGCAATGTAAATGTCTTCGCGCGCCAACCCCGCAATCTCTAACAGGGAATTCAGATTTTTACCCGCGGCGCCCACAAACGGCTCACCCTGCAAATCTTCGTTTTTACCAGGCGCTTCGCCCACCAGCATCACGCGCGCATTGGGGTTTCCCACCCCAAACACCGTTTGCGTGCGGCCATCGGCCAGCATACACGCATGACATGCCCGCACTTGCTCTTCTATAACATCCAGGGGAATATGAGGTTTACCCATGTTCTATCTCGCCGCTTTCCGCTGCCTCATTGTTGCTGCCATCAGAAGCCACTTAGCACGTACCACGCAACGCCCCCTACACAAAAATGCGCGGCATGCGATGGCTAAACATAATGGTTACCTCGTGCGGAATGGTTCCGCACTCACGTGCCATCCAATCAATGCTCACTTCCGCATCGCCCTGCTTGCCCACAATAAGCACTTCATCGCCCACTTGCGGCAGGCGCGGATCAACTTCACGGCGCGGCACCAAAAACTCAAACATGCACTGATCCATGCAAATGTTTCCCACTTGCGGGTGCAAACGTCCCTCAAAAATAACGCTTGTTTTCCCTGATAAAAGGCGATTATACCCATCGGCATACCCCAGGGGAAGGGTACAGATATGCGAGCCCCCCGTGCTTCGATAGTGAAGCCCGTAACTTACGCCATCGTTTATAGCAAGCGTGCGCGTATCGGTAATGCGCGCGTGCACACTCATGGCTGGCTGCAAATCGTAAAAACCACGGGTTTCATCACACGGATGATACCCATACAAAGAAATGCCCAAACGCGCCATGTCAAAATGCACATTGGGGTAGCGCAAAAGCGCTGCAGAATTCGCGCAATGCACAATGCCGGGGTCAAAGCCCGCTGCCTGAATAGCGTTAACCGCTTCCACAAACCGGTGCGCCTGAATTTCAAAGTCAAACGTTTCGGGGCAGTCGGCAGTAGCGAAATGCGTAAATACACCCACCAGTTCCAGCTGTGCATGAAAACTCACGCTGCGCAAAAATTCAACAACTTCGTCGTAGCGCACGCCAATACGGTTCATGCCCGTGTTAATGGCCAGGTGATACGGTGCCGTTACCCCATAGGTATTGGCAGCTTCGGCATACTCAATAGCAAAATCGGGAGAATAAATACTGGGCATAATTTTATAGCCCAAAAGAAGCGGAATTGCCGTTTTCGGGGGCTGACACAAAAGCAGAATAGGGGCGTTTATCAGCGCTTCTCGCAGCTCAATGCCCTCTTGCACCGTGGCCACCGCCAAATATTCCGCACCGGAATTCAACGCGGTTTTTGCCACACGAACCGCACCGTGCCCATATGCATCGGCCTTTACCACCGCGCAAAGCCGGCAATCGTAACCAATTTGGCTTTTGCTCACGCGCACATTGTTGCGAATGGCGTTCAAGTCAATTTCAAGCCACGACCATCGCCTGTCAACCGGCTCAATTTCTGCCAACCGGGCGGGGTCAAACGCTAAATGCTCCCCCGTGGAAACTTCTCCCTTTTGCGGGAAAACGCCGCCTGTCATCGTATTTTTCTTAGCGAAACCCGTGAAGCCATTGATAAGCTCTTCCACTGGTTTTTCCTCCTGCTGCTGTGGTGCACTGTTCTGAGCAGGGGTAACGTTCCCCTGCTCAGAACTATCCTGTTGTATAGATTGATGCGCTTTTTGCGCAAAGTTGCGATATTTCTTGCTTTTCTTGGACACTAGTGCCCGCCACCTGCCATCATCTTTACAGCATGCGGAATTACCCCCACAATGCCTGCCCAATTCTCACGTGCTGCTTTTTCGCTGCCGGGCAAATTGATAACCAGGCACGCGCCGCGCTGCATGCACACCGCGCGGGAAAGCATAGCGTTAGGCGTAATTTGCAAGCTATAAGCACGCATGGCTTCCGCAATACCCGCTACATTGCGCTCGCACACATCGGCGGTAGCTTCTGGCGTAACATCACGCAATGAAAGGCCGCTTCCGCCGCAGGTCAGCACAACATCAGCCTGCAATTCGTCGGCACCGCGTACAATTTCAGCCGCTATGGTTGCGCGGTCATCTTTCACCACCACGTGGCTTAGGCATTCCCAGCCTTGCTCGGCAATAAGCGCTTCTAACGCAGCGCCCGCAGTATCTTCTTTCATGCTGCGCGTGTCGGAACACGTTACAATAGCAAAGGTAGGTTTTTCTACAGACATAAGGCAAATCCCCTGTTCCTGGTGTTGTTCCCCACGTTTTTAGCGCTTAATGTTGTAAAACGCATTCATGCCGGCATACTGCGCGGAATCCCCCAGCTCTTCTTCAATGCGAAGAAGCTGGTTGTATTTTGCCACGCGGTCAGAACGGCACGGAGCTCCCGTTTTAATTTGACCGGTGTTGCATGCAACGGAAAGGTCTGCGATGGTGGTGTCTTCCGTTTCGCCTGAACGATGGCTCATAACACACGCATAACCTGCCTGCTTTGCCATTTCAATTGCTTCAAGCGTTTCCGTGAGCGAGCCAATTTGGTTCACCTTAATCAAAATGGCGTTTGCACAACCCAGTTCAATACCCTTGGCAAGGCGTTTAGAATTGGTAACAAACAAATCGTCGCCCACCAATTGCACGCGGTTACCAATGCGTTGGGTAAGCATCTTCCAGCCTTCCCAATCTTCTTCTGCCATGCCATCTTCAATAGAGATAATGGGATACTTGTCAACCAAAGCTTCCCAGTAGTCAACCATTTGCTCGCGCGTGTATTCAACGCCTTCACCAGCCAAAACATACATTTCGCGCTGAGTGTCATAGTACTCGGTAGAAGCGGGATCCATAGCAAACATAATGTCGGTACCGGGTTTGTACCCTGCCTTTTCGCATGCTTGCACAATGTATTTCAGCGGCTCTTCATTCGTTTTCAAGTTAGGCGCAAAACCGCCCTCGTCGCCAACGCCGCCGCCTAAACCGGCATCGTGCAAAACGCTTTTCAGCGTGTGGTAAATCTCGGCACACCAGCGCAGGCCTTCACGGAACGTAGGCGCACCCACCGGCATAATCATGAATTCCTGGAAATCCACGTTGTTATCTGCATGAACGCCGCCGTTTAAGATGTTCATCATAGGCGTTGGCAAAAGATGCGCATTCGCGCCGCCCACATATTTGTACAAGGGAACCTGCAACGATTCCGCCGTGGCACGCGCAACTGCTAACGACGCGCCCAAAATAGCGTTTGCACCCAGGTTGCCCTTGTTTTCCGTTCCGTCAACCTCAAGCAAAGCGTAATCAATGCCACGCTGATCTTCAGACTCAAAGCCGTACAAGGCTTCCGCAATTTCTGCATTCACATGCTCTACCGCATTAAGCGTGCCTTTGCCTAAATAGCGCTCCTTGTTGCCATCGCGCAGCTCAACAGCCTCAAAAGCACCCGTAGAAGCACCCGATGGAACCGCCGCACGACCCATAGAACCGTCGTCCAAAACAACCTCAACTTCTACCGTTGGATTGCCACGCGAATCCAAGATCTCACGACCATACACATCAACAATGACGCCCATTACATCCTCCTTACAGGATTGTTTTTTAGAAAAGTAGCCCTGCGTTTTGCAAAGCGCCCCTCATTGTAGCACCACTACAAGAAACAGGCTGCAAAGCGTGCGTTTCTGCGGAGATTTCTTAGACGAGTGAAGGAGAAGGGGAAGGCGCTGGCGAAAGGCGCTTGTCAATACCGAGGAAGATAAAGGTGCCCTCAGTTGTCTGGTTTTTCCAGACAATTGAGGGCACCGCAGCAGCCAACTTCCCAAGCGTAGCAACTTCACGGGGAATTTCCCCGCGCAGCGAAACGCTACTTGTGAAATTTGCTGTACAAAACATCAAGCATGTTCATGAACTTATCAGTAGCTGCTTGGGCATCGCGCTTTTCAGAGGGAAGCGAGCATACTTCGCTCACGCATCCGCGAAACAGCGCGCATTCCATTTCGGAAATCATGCGGGCATCTTTAATGTTAAAGGCGCCAGCCACCGCAGCACGACGCACCATAATATAGTCTCGTTCCTGCAGGTCATTGTTAAAAAATACGGTAGCAAACACACCATCAAGCCCATGGAGCGATTCGGGGAACAACTCATAGTATTCAAAAATAACGTCGCCCAACTGATCACCGCCAGCACCCCAAAACATCATCTGAAAGATTTCAGGATTGCAAAACGCCTTACTTGCAAAGCAAAACCACATGGTTCTTAAGCCCGTAAATTCATCGTCGCCGCCTTTTAAAATTGACTGCAATTCTTCAATGTATTGCTCAAGAAAGCGCACCGAAGCCACCATAATAAGATGTTCAGGGCTACCGAAATGTTTATAAATAACCGTTGACGTACAATCGCTTTTTGCTGCAATCTTACGAGCAGTTAATTCGCTGGGAGGCATTTCCT
>CAVDDP010000147.1:0-5167 GCA_963607695.1 Hallerella sp. | reverse complement strand
ATAGACGAAGGATTTGCCGGTTAGTGTACGCTGCGGCGATTAGCACGCACTGCGACGATTAGCACGCACCACGCCAGTTAGTGTACGCCGCGGCAGTTAGCACAGAACGAACCGGTTGGCGCACGCTACGCTGGTTGGCGCACGCTGCGCTGGTTAACGCAGGTCAGAGCAATAGCCCATGCGCAGCAAGTTTTTCTCTTTTTCCGGGAACAAAAAACGATACAAGTCCATAAAATAGCTGTCGGTCATAGAAGCAATATAGTCAACAATAATCTGATGAGGGTCTTCTTTTAAATACTCATCTTTCGTGAAGCTTGTTGATTGTGCCACAAGCTTTGCAATATGGTGGCGAAACACCGGAGAATCTTCGTTGCCGGAAAGTAAATGTTCCAGCAGCAAATCATACATTTCGCCAAACATTTCTTCCACAATGTTGCTGGTATTACCCACCATACCCTCTTTAAGATAGATGTATTCGTTGTTTTGTTGCTTAGCAATTTTTACATCCTGGAAAGCTGCTTCGCTCATACAAATTACATCTTTACCGTAGCTGTTATTCACAATGTCAACCGTTAAATTATTAATGATGGTGGCATTATTTTTTCCAATAATCTGGGAATCAAAACAATCAAGCGAAGACAAAACGCCCATATGCAAAGCGTCAAGGCGGTCTTTTCCTAAATAAGCAATCATGTCGCTTACGCGCACCACACAGCCTTCAAGCGTTGTGGGACGCAATGTTGCAATAACGCTTTCATCACGCGTACACGCTTCCACCAGCTGGTCAAACTGGTCAAAAGAAGCCAGAGAACCGGTGTAGAGCACTTGCTGAGCAAATTCCCCATTGTGACAAAGCGCACCATCAAGTGTTTGCAAACTGATGTTTCTGCGATAGAGCTTGTCCAACACGCGCACGGAATGAACATTGTGGTTGAAATAGCGCCCCGTATACTGGTGATATATCTTGTTCAAATAACGCTCGCCCGCATGCCCAAACGGCGTGTGGCCCACATCGTGACCAAGCGCAATAGCCTCAATCAAATCGGTGTTTAAGCCCAAAAGCCGGCCTATACCTTGCGCAACCCTATTCACCAGCTGCACATGAAGCCCACGCCGGCAAATGTCATCGTCTTCCACAAAGGAAAAAACCTGCGTTTTATCGGCATAGCGGTTATAGGCGGGAACATTGATAATTTTTTCAATATCGCGCGCAAAGGCAGGGCGCGCCAGCGTTTGCTCATCATGCAGCTTTTTCTCGCGGCGAATCACCGCTTCATTAGGAGTTTTCCGGAGGTGGCAACGCCCGCATTCCCTATCGCTTTGAATTGCTTTTTCTACCCGTGAATCAAGAGTCAAATACGGAATTTTTGCCATACCAACACCTTCCCCTTCTTTGAATCTTTCTTATTCAACGCGCGAAAAAGCAATTTCTTCTGCCACACGCTCTTCCAAATCAATGAGCTCTTGCTTGCTATGAACGCCGCATTTGGAATAGATGCGGCGCAAGTGGGTATCCACGGTGCTTTTAGAAATAACGAATTGTTCCGCAATGCGCTCAGACGTTCTTCCTTTAAGCGCAAGAGGCAAAATTTCGGCCTCACGCTTTGACAAGCCCTTTTGCGCTGCAAGATAAGCGCATGCTTCATCAAAGCTATCAATGGCATTTTCTACTGAACCAAGCTCGCCCAGGTCGTTTTCTGTAAAAAGGAACAAAAAAGCAATAAGCACCAAAAAACCAGCCAGCGCAAATGCCCACGTTTGGAATGATTCAAAATCCATTGAGGCGTCGCACACGCCGCCTAAAATCAAACCAACAGCTTGGCCTCCCAAAAGAAAACCAAAACCAGCAGAAAAAGCCATAGCGGGGTCACGCGCCGTGGTTACTGCGTTCACCAAAAACACAATGACCAGCACCATAAGCAAGCCCAAAAAGCCCGCAAACACAATAGATTGCCCGTTAATGCTTAAATTCTGCAAGGCAGGCACAAATAAAAAGCCTGCAACCATCATAAGAATAGCAAGCCTATATACATAGGCAACCGCCCCCTGACGTGCGCTTAGTTGCGTGCCTGAAAGCGCCGCTTGCGATGAATCTTGCGCGCGAAAGGAAACAGGCCGGAAAAAAAGCTGCAAGGCAGCAATGGCAAGCATGACAAAAATAAACAAAGAAACAGGAAACGTAATGGATGTTTGTCCATCGTTTCCCATGAACGAGTACGCAAAGCCGCTGCCCACGCCAAACACAAAGGTGCCACCCATAATGCGCGCCGAAAGGTCAATAGCCTTTGCAGACACCACTGTTTCAGCAGCTTTAAACTCACGGGTCAGGCGCAAATGAAGTGCGCTTGCGGCGCCAAGGGGAAGAAGGTCAATTACCAAAGAACCCAAACCATCGGGAGCCAAACTGCACAACGCGCCCACAAATGCCCCTGAAAGAGAGCCGGCAATAGCAATAAATGCGGCGTCATCCAAAGAATACGTTCCCAAAAGACGACCCCACGCACATAAAAGCGGCGCAATAGCAACACCTTGCACTGCTGCACAAAGCATTACCAGCGCAAAGGGAACCTGACCGCCCGGTAGCTCAGAATCCAAGAACAAAAGAAACGATGCAAAAATAAGAAGAAGCGCATACACATACATAAGCGCAGGTCGCATGATTGTTTGCAAACGTTTTGCTGGAAGAGCACGCAAAATACCCAGCGTTAATGCCGCTACGAGAAGCGCCACCAATAACGCTCCACGATTAATGCTAATAATGTTAGAAAAAACAATTTCTTCAGCATTCGCACCAAATAACGCAAAAAGAAAGCCTTGGAAACACGCAAAGCCAAAGACTTCGGCAAAAAGTTGCTTAAGTTTTTGTGCCACGTTTCTCTCCTTTGTATCTTTATGCGCGAATGTAGGGCATGCGGTAATTACACGGTGCTGTAATAAGCAGTAGCGGAAAAACAATAACCACCGCAGCAAACTGCAGTGGTTATTGTAACCGTTTCAAGCATTATAGGCTTTTATCCACAGGATAATTACCGCTCTTTTTTGGTTTTTATTCGTTTGCGGCTAGTTTCTCAATAGCATCAAATACATCATTAGGAACCCCTGCCTTTGAAAGCGCGGCACGCATATCCAAACGTACTTTCTCATCAAGTTCAGGGCGGTTTGCATGATAGCTATCCAGCAAACGCTGCATCTCTTTATCAATGCTTTCTTTAAATTGCTCTTTGCCTACCGCTTTGCGTGAGCCAATATGCGGCTGATACAAAATATCAAAGTTTTCAAGCGTGGAATCCGAGGTCATAAACGAGCCATCCTGCCCCAGTTCAATAATTTCATCCACATTAAGAGATTCCTCATCAATGGGGAACGGTGTGTGCATGAATTTCACTTGGCGAATGATTTCAAAGTCAATGATCATTTTCTCGAAAGCAGTTGAGTTTACGCTGTTCATAACGCCACCTGCTTCCATAACAATATTAATGCCATGGTTCTGAGCTGAATAGTAGGTAAGCATGGATTCATATCCCGCCTGAACGTTAATATACATAGAGTCGGTTTGGCTTCCGCCGCCACGAGAAGGAACACCGTAGAACTTTGCCATATTAGGAGCAAAGCCCTGCATAATGGCTCCTTCGGGTGCCGCACAGGCAAACGTAACGCCGCCGCGCATGTCTGCTGCGGTGGACTGAATGCCCAAAACAACAGGCGTACCCGGGCGAATCATTTGAGCCAAGCACATGCTTGCCAGGCTTTCACACAAACCGCCCACAATGGTGCCCGCCATAGAAACAGAGCTGGTAACACCAAGCATAGCTGCAGGGCACATAATGGCCGCCTGGCCATATTCGGCAAGAATCATTAGGCAGTCAAGCATGCGTTCATCAAGCGATAAAGGCGAAACGGTATTGATAAGCGAAATACAACGAGGCTTCTTTGCGAACTCTTCCTTGCCGCCAAACATATCTGCCAGCGCCGGAAGCATAACTTCCATTTCTTCTTTATAGCCCGTAGGAAGAAGAATAACCTTGTCGGAAGTAAGAAGGTCGGCATAAAGCATGGCAACGCTCGCAACGTTTTGGGGAATGTCGCTTGGCTGCACGATAATGCCACCGTTAATGTCGTATACGTCTTCTGCCTGCACCAACTTAAGCGCCTTCATGGTGTCGGCAAGCATACCGGAACGGCGGTTCCCTTCCCAATCGTCTATAAAAGCACAACCATAGGTAGGAGCAGCATTTACTACATTTCCACCCATCACAACATCGTGCTTGGAGTTACGAGCATACAAGGTGAAGGTCTCGGGGGCTTTTGCCATCCATTCCATTACCTGGTCTTCTGTGAAGTATGCCACGTGGCCTTCAACGCGAATTCCATTTTGACGCAAGACATCAAGTGCGCGCTCGTTATGAATAGCAACACCTGCTTGCGCCATAACTTTCATAGCTGCTTCATGGATAATTTGTTCTCTTGATTTCTCTGACATTTTCTTTTCCTTTCTTTTGGAAGATTTCTCGAGTGACTTTTTATGTTATCTACCTGCATGTTTTAAGCCGCGCACGTTAGCTTTCCGTTACGTGCTGGCGGGCACGCTTCTTATCTACCGCGTACGCCTAAGCCGCACTCCTCACGCAAGTAACGTATGCTTTCTTCACACGCCGCCATTTCGCGCTCGCGTGCACTTTCAATAGATTCTTCTAAACTGGTAAAGGCAATCTCGTTTTCCATGATGATTTTGTCCATGCCCGATTTATCACGAATTTGCTCAATCATCTTCGGGCAATCCATAGAACCCTGCCCGTGAGCTGCGCCAACATCATGCACGCCCAAGGGGTCAACCACAATAATGTCATCGCTAAAGTGGCAGCAATAGGCTTGGGGAAGCATCTTTTCCATAACGTCGTAGGGGTTTTCGATAACCTGCAACGGGTTCATGGTGTCAACACAGGTGCCAATAAGCGGGTGATTCAAACGATTCACTATCCACAAAATTTCATCGGCAAACGTGTCGGTATGGTTCTCAATAGCAATCTGCATGCCGTATTCTTCAATAAGCGGAAGTGCCGCTGCAAACTCATCATACCTATCTGCCATCTGACGCATAACAGAAGGGTGCATGCATGAGCCGTACAACTCACGAGGGCGCACAATGTCAAGGCTGAATTTCACCAGT
>CAVDDP010000146.1:0-5196 GCA_963607695.1 Hallerella sp. | reverse complement strand
GGGCGGGCGCAATGCTGCCAGCTGCTCGTTGCTGGGCGCAGCGGGGGCTTACGTACTCTTCGCGCAAGTTGCTTTTGAGATATTTTGGAAAAACTGACAGAAAAATTGAGTTGTTGAGATTTTTTCAAGAGCGCGTCGCTATCTTTCCGCTATTGAAAAATTGTGACCTGGGAAAACGTTTCTTTATACGTGAACAAACGCGCGAAAAGAGTCCACTGTGCTTTGCTGAATCTCAACAACTCAATTTTTTTGACATATTTCTGAAAAAAAGTCGAAAGAAGCAAAAATCCTACATTACGCCGTTGGGAACCTTATCTATAAGCTGCACGATGTGTCCTTAGGGAATTTGTGCAAACGCGTCTGTATAAATTTCTCTTAGCTTTCTTGCGAAAACTTAAGTATGTATTGTTGCCAAACTAATTGCAAAATACACGGCTAGCATGCAATAGGACTATCAAATAATCCAATTACTGTGTTTTTAATCCAGGTTTGAGTTTGATAGCACCGCGTTCAACACCTTGGTCAATGAATTTATCACAATAAATTTCAGCCAACATAATGCAGCACACCTTTCGGCAGAATCAGTTCAATAACTCCCAAAGCATATAAACTGTCCAAAACCTCATAAAATTCGCTGATGCCATCAAAGCTTTTTCGTGTTTTGTGATAAAGCTTACCCGGGGTAAGATCCGTATATTCAAGGCAATTAAGAACAAGCGGGAATTTCGATAACGAGCTGGCGTTATACGGTATTATTTTACTCGGTAATCTCACGAAACACCTCATATGATTGAACAAAGAATGATATGACTATGTGGCATGCAAGAATATTGCCGTACTTTGTTTTTTCAGCAAGCCATTTGCTCATTAGTTCAACAATTTCTACCTGGGAACTCTCACTTTTTTCAAGTTTAAGATAACACCCACGTATTTGGTTTCTTACTGTTTCAAAATCCAAAATGTTCTGCGCTTCCAGCTGCTGAAACTGGTCTTGAATAAAATGGTTGTATTCAAGGCAATAGCAATAGATATCACTTTCGTGCTGGTTTGAAATCGATGTTAGAGGAGCTTGAACCATCACTTGTCCTTGTTCATGGAGCAATGCCTAACAGTGTATTTGCTGGACTTACAAATAAATGCGTTTTCCGACAATATCCTGACTGGATTACTCGTGTTAAAGGGGGTAACAAAAATGGGTAGTGGTAGCAGTGGTCTTTACTTAGGCACGTATGGGAGCAGCTTATCGTCAGGAATCTCTTCTGAAGACATTAAACCTTTTCATATTGGAGTTAGTCTTGGTGCAAAAGCGATGAACTATGATATTAAAGACAAAAAGAACAGGAAAAATATATCATTTTGCAGAGGGCAGCGATATATCGCATATTGAAGTTTTTGCGGGAAAAGGAACAAGGAATAAGCTTTCGCCGAAGGTTGTACATGGGTTGTCAAAAGAATATGGTGTTGGTACGCGGGGATGGCAGCATGCAAAGGGGTTGGGTACGATTCAGCTTTCTAACGGAAAACGAACTACAGCAGAAGTTCATTGGTTTCAACACAAGGATGTTGGCAGGGTTGAATTTAAAATCAAGGAGTGGTTGTGATGAAAGTTATATATCATGGTGAGTCGTCGCCATTAGAGCTGATTGACGGCAAGGAGTATGAAGTTATTTCCATTGAAGGAGATTGGTATCGCATAGTTGATGAAACGGACGAAGACTATCTATTCCCACCTGAATGGTTTGAAATTTCTGAGCCAAATGATGGTTCAACGCTTGTTCTTTCGCTCGAAGAGGCCAAAGAACGATCTCGCAAGCAAAGAGAGCAAGGCAATAGCTCATTCGAATAAGCTTAGTACTTGTGGCGCAGTTTTTGCTTAAAGCGTTATGGTAACAACGCGGTTGTATTCAATAGCCTCTTGGCGAAGAGCCTGCTCAAGGCGTTCTTTGTTGTTTGGCGGTTCGCGCCATGCCATGCCGCACCCTGCAGAAAGCGTACGGGGAACGGGAATAAGCCGCCCTTCAAGCTGATAAGCTGGTGCGCAGGCTTTAAGCGCAAGGGCACCTGCTGTGGTATCGTGCACCACAACAAGTGCCTTAGCGGGAGTTTTTGTATTTCCTGAACGTAACAACGGTTATCACGTGCGCTTTTGCGGTACGCGCTGCGGGGCGCTGCCCAAGGGCAGGACGTTGCCCAAAGGGAAATCCACCCAAAGACACCTTTCAAAGGGGCGCTGCCCAAGGGGAGGCCCGCTCAAAGGAGGCGTTACTCAGCGCCACTCAACGTTACTCAATGGTAAGAATGAAATCGTTGCCATCGCGCACGGTGTTTACGGTGCGGCCGCGTTTTTTTGCTATGTTTGTTACGTTGTCTCTTGACGTTGCCGAGCTTACCAGCACCTTAAATGTTTCGTTTGGCCATTGGCGCAGCGCCTGAACAGCCATCATGGCGGGTTCGGGGCAAGAAAGCCCGCGCGCATCAACTTCGTTCATGCAAACCTTCTTTCCTAGTAGTTTTTTGTATTCAAGCAATTTCAATTTCCGGGTTCTTCCCCTGGCTTTTAATTGTTTTCGGCATTCTTAACCGCAAGCTTTTGCTTTTTCAGGTTGGTAGCGCCAATAATGAACAGTACAATAATGCCTGCTATCAGCACAATTTGACCAGCAAGGGCGGGGCCTCCGGCTACTGCCTCGGTGGTGGCTGTTGCTGCCTGCGCGGCCGATCCTGCCAACCCAAAGTTGTGGGCAAACGCGGCACCAATAAGCATTCCCAAAAACGTAACGGCGGCATCGCATGAACCCTGTCCGGCAAGCACCATCTGACGCAAAGGGCACCCGCCAGCAAGTACGCCGGCAAAGCCTACCGCGTAAAGCCCCAGAATATTCCACAGCTGCTGCGCGTGCGCAATGGGCTGGTTTTCAAACCCCAGATTGAAGTTGCCCGATACCAGGTTGTACACAAGCATTGCTACAAACAATCCAGCAACGGGAATAAGCAGCGTGAAATCTTTCATAAGGAATAAATTGCGAATGCCTCCCACAAAGCAGATGCGCGTTTTTTGTGCAAGCGCGCCAATAATAAGCGCAACGGCAAGGGCGATAAGCCAGGGTGCGTGCTTAGAACCGGGGCCTGTTTCGCTTGCGGCAAACAGCGTGGTGGTTAAGCTCAGTACCAACAAAACAACAAGCACAATAGGCAAAACAGTGCCCGCTGCTTTATTGGTGTCGTGCTCGCGCCCCAGCGAAAAGCCGCCTTTCAGGAACAACGCGCCTGTTATGGCGCCTGCTGCCAAGCCAATCAAGCCAACCCAGGCGTTTAAGTCGCCCGCGCTCATGCGAATAACCATGCGCAGGGGGCATCCCAAAAAGATAAGAGCGCCAATCATCATAATAAAGCCCAGGATAAAACGAATCATAGGCGATGACCCAGCGGTAGAGCGGTACTCTTTGGTGGCAAGCGCAATAAGGAAGGAGCCCGCTACAAAGCCCACAATTTCAGGGCGGAAGTATTGCACGGGTGCCGCCGTTTGCAGTTTCAGGGCTCCGGCCATATCGCGAATAAAACACGCGGCACAAATTGCCATGTTTGCCGGGTTGCCAAAGGCGGCAAGAACAGCAATAAGTACACCAACAACAACACCGGTAACGGCGAGTCCTGTCTTTTTATTAAGGAATTCCATGAAAACCTTCTTCCAATGGTTTTATACGGATAAAAGTTAGATTTAAATGCAGAAGAGGCATGCGCGCGAAGGCACGTTTTGGCATGTCATGCATTGTTTTCTGAGATAAAGGTGAAAAGTCAGAGGCATATGCATACCAGCGTACGTGAATGCGGCATGTTGCAATGCAGAACAGGTGGTGTCTATGCAGAAGAAGGCTTTTTGCAGAAATTGAGCCCTTGAACACCAGGGGGAATTTTACTACCGCCCTGAAGAAATGTATACCGCTTTTTTTGGCGAAGTGGTGGGGGCGCGGGCGCGTTCGTGTGCCAACAGCTTCCCCTTATTGCGAAACCGCTTTCTGCATAGGTTTTTGTGCAGTTGTACAAAAGGCAACAAACGTAACAAAACGGTGAAAAAACCATGATGGTATGCGCTGTTTTACGTGCTTGCGCTCATAATTGAGCGTTCAATGGTAGAATCGTGGGAATGCTTTTTTACGGCGCTAAGCCGTTTGAAGGAAGCTTCCTGTGAAGCTTTGCCCACAAGAAAGGTGCCTTATGCACAACGACGTGAAAGAAATTTTATATACGCAAGAGCAAATTCAGCAGCGCATCAAAGAAATTGGCGCTGCTTTAACCCAGGAATACGCGCCCGTTTGCGCACGTGGCGAAAAGGTAGTGCTGCTTTCGGTGTTGCGCGGTGCCGCCATTTTCATGTGCGACCTGGCGCGTGAGATAAAGCTCCCGCTTGAAATGGACTTTATGGCGGTTTCCTCGTATGGGAACGGCTCAAAAAGCTCGGGTGTGGTGAACATTATCAAAGACGTTTCCACCGACCTTAACGGCAAACACGTAATCATTGCAGAAGACATTTTGGATTCTGGTCTTACGCTTTCCTACTTAATAAAGAACTTAAGCTCGCGCAACCCTGCCTCGTTGGCGGTGGTAACGTTTTTGCGCAAAGAGGTTACTTCGCAGGCAGAAATTGACTGCAAGCACATTGGCTTTACCTGCAAAAATGAGTTCATTGTGGGCTACGGGCTTGATTACGCCGAGCGTTACCGGAACCTGCCGTATGTGGGCGTGCTCAAACCTGAAGTTTATTCGCATGAGAGCTAGGCGCAAGAACTAGGCCGGGCGCAGGGCTGGGCTGGGCGCAAGCGCTGGACGCAAGAACCGGGCTGGGCGCAAGCGCTGGACGCAAGAACCGGGCTGGGCGCAAGAACTAACAAGCAGCAATGATGTGGCACTAACAAGCAGCAACGATGTAGCACTAACAAGCAGCAACGAGGCGGCAACGCTTTTAAACAGAGTAAAAACAAGAAAGTTAATTGAATGGCAAATCAAAAGAAAACTGAGAACCCTCGCGTAAATTTCCTGCTGGTTATAATCCTTTGCTTCGCATTCTTTTTCTTAGCGCAGCAATTGTTTATGAACCGGGGAACACAAACAACCGACACGCTTATTACCTCGGAGTTTGTGCAGGCGGTTAAGGAAGACCGCGTGGTGTCGGTGGTGTATAACGCGGGTGAATACCTG
>CAVDDP010000145.1:0-5291 GCA_963607695.1 Hallerella sp. | reverse complement strand
ATTCATCGGTGCTGAAGGAAAGCTCCGGCGTGCCGTTAAAAATGCAGGTCATTGCCTTAACTACGCCGGCGAAAGCGCGCGCGTCGGCCGTGGCGGGGTTCGTTTGCCCAAACATAAGCTGATACCCCGCAGAGCTCATGTGCGAAGTAGAAGTCCATGCGCTGTCTTCGGCGCTGGACACACGGCCAAACGATGAAGAATACGCCAGCACCGCCGGCACACTTACCGCGCCTTCCCACGATTCGTCGTAGTCGGTAATCTCTTGCTCTTCAAAGTCGTAAGTATTAATCAAATTGGGGAAGTAATAGCGCGTAGTGCCCACCAGGGCGCTGTATGTCCACGCGCCGTAGCCTTCCACACCATCATCGGCAATGTAGCCATCTTGCGTGCTGAAGTAGAAGCGTTTGAGCTCGCTTGAACTAATGCCCGCATTGGAGAACAGTGACTCAATGCGAACGCCATAGGCAAAGCCCTTACGCAGCGCGGGCATAGAGTCAAACGCGGTGTATTCGTAGAGCTTTGCGTCACTCATGGCACGCATTTCTGAATCGGAGTAGCGAATTTTTTCGTAGTAGGGGCCGCCCGAGTACCCCACGTATACCGTGAAATCGGCCCAGGCGTTGGCGGGCGCTGCCAAAAGCACACCAAAAGCCACTGCCACCAGCATCAATATGCTGGCTGCCACCATGAAAAAGCGTGTGTGGAAGCTCTTGATACTCATCGTTCGCCCCCGCGCGAAGGAACGCACACCAGTACCTTGCGGCCTTCATCTTCCACTTCTTTGCGGTGCACATTAATGCCATACAAGCGCGAAAGCGTTTCATTAGTAAGCACTTCGCGCGGCGTTCCATCGGCAGAGATGTGCCCTGCCTCTAGCACCAGCGCACGTGTTGCATGAAGCAGCACCTGATTGGGGTCATGAGCGCTGGTCATTACCACAAAATCGCGGTCGGTTAAGCCCGCAATACGCTCCATCACGCGGAACTGATTTCCGTAATCTAAGTTTGCCGTGGGCTCATCCATAATCAGAATTTTTGCCTGCTGCACCAAGGCGCGCGCCAACAGCACCAGCTGGTATTCGCCGCCTGAAATTTGCCCGCAGCCGCGATACGCCAAATGTCCTATGCCCAGCTGCTCAAGAACGCCCAGCGCTTCCGCTTCTTCTTCTTTACCCGGCGTTTGCAACATGCCCAGGCGCGTTGCCATGCCCATTAACACCAGCTCAATAACGGAATAATCAAACACCTGGCTGGATGATTGCGGAATATATGCCACGCAGCGCGCCAGCTCTTTGCGGGTCATGGAGCTTGTTTCCACGCCATCTATTTGAATGGAGCCCGTATAGCCCTTCATGAAGCCCAGAATACAGCGAAACAGCGTGGATTTTCCCACGCCGTTTGGGCCAACCAGGGCAATTAAGTCTCCGCCTGAAGCGGTAAAACTTACGCCATCAAGCACCGTGCGCTGGCCGGTAGCGTAGGAAAAGTGTAAGTTGCTAACCTTTAGTTCCACGGTGAATGGCACCCCCCTTCACCAGCAAGAACAGGAAAATGGGGGCACCCACAAACGAGGTTAAAATGCCAATAGGAATTTCGCTGGTAACCAGCAGGCGCGCGAAATCGTCTACCACCAGCAAAAACGAGGCGCCCATAAGCATAGACGCCGGAATAATGCGCCGATAATCATTGCCCAGCATCAAGCGGCAAAAATGCGGAATAACCAGGCCAACCCAGCCAATAAGCCCCGAAACACTCACGCAGGTAGCGGTAAGGAAGGTCGCGCAGCCAATCACAATCAAGCGCAGCGCGCCCGTGTTAAGCCCCATGCTTTTTGCTTCTTCTTCGCCTGTTGCCAGCAAATTAATACGCCAGCGCAGCAAAAAGATAGGAAGCGTTGCCACAATAATGAGCGCCAGCGTGGGAAGAACCTGGCTGCTGCGAATGGAAGCTAAGCTTCCCATAAGCCAATACGTAATGGCAGGAAGCACTTCTTCCGTATCTGCCACCAGCTTAATGGCGCTGGTTCCGCTGCTGAAAAGCGAGCTTACCACCATGCCGGCAAGAATAAGCGCCAAAACCGCATTGCCGCGCGAAAGCTTGCTTACCACGTATGAGAGCGCCACGGCAACCAGGCCGCACACAAAGGCCGATACCGAAACCATGATGCTTCCCAACCCCAGCAAAATGCCCAGTGCGGCACCAAATGCTGCGCCACTTGAGGCACCAAGCACGTCCTGAGAACACATGGGGTTTTGGAATAATCCCTGATAGGAAGCACCCGCAACAGAAAGTGCGGCGCCCACAAACACGCACACAATGATGCGTGGCAAACGCACTTCCAAAAGAAGCGTAGGAACAGAACCGGTAAGCGCTGCGGTTACTTCTTCTGAAACCGCAGCGGTGCCGCCGGTAAAGAACGCCACTGCATTTGCCCACCAGCTTTGAAGGGCAGCGCCTATAACTTCAAGCAGCTGCAAGGGTGATACGGAATAGCGCCCCAGGCAGGCGGAAACCAAAAATGCCACCACCAGAATAGCCACCAGAACTATCATGCGGAAGCGGTACGCGCGCGCCGGGTTGGTGGAATGTAACTCAACCGTACTATTACTCTTCTTGCTCATAGTACGTCCACTCGCCCTTTATTTCCACATCGTAATCTTCTACATACAGCTCGCCCTGATAATCCCAGCCGCTGAACTCATAGCGGCCAATCACTTTGCCCGCTTCGTCGTGAACATACAGCACGGTTTCATCGGTGAATTGCGTATCTACATCAACAATGGCGCCTGGCGCTTTTGCAAGCGTGCCGGGAACTTTCACTTCAAAATCAATAACGTTTCCGTCTTCATCATAGAAAACCTGATCTTCATCGGGGGCGTCAACGTTGTTACCGTCTTTGTCTTTCCATGCCCAGCTATACGTTATGTCATAGGTAATCATGGAGGCGGTCCAGGTGCCGCAAATCGTAATATCGCTTGAGCCCACCGTGATTTGCGCAGGAGCCTGCGTGCCTTCCACGGTCCAACCGCTAAATGTATACGTTATCAAGGCGTAGCCATCGGCAGAATAGCGATACAACTTCATGCCCGGTGTGTACGTGGTATCAAGCGTGAACAGCGAGTCTTCGTAAAGCACGTTACCTTCGGGAAGAGCAATGGGCACCACGTTTTCCTCTTCATCGTAGAGTTCAAGCGAGGTATCGGGAGCATCTGTCCACTCGTAGTGAATAACGTGCGGAGCCTCAATAGCCACGCGCGTCCAGGTGCCGGAAATGGTCACGTCGGAAGATTCCATATATTGCACGCCTTCTACCGCCGTGCCATCAATCTTCCACCCGCTGAACGTGTAGCTGGCACACACATAGCCGTTCGTATCGTGCTCGTAGAGCGTATACCCGGGGTAATACGTGGTGTTCACCGTGTAAGGAACACCCTGCTCGCACAATTCGCCACTAGGAAGTAGCACATTCTTGGCAGTACCCGAAGCGGTATACAAAACCGAAGTGCTTGGCCCGTTTGTCCACGCGTACGTTATTTCATGAGTACCTTCAGAAGGAAGCGGATTATCATCCTTTTCCTTATGTTCCCACGTGCCGGTAAACGTTACTTCTTCTGCCGGCATGGTCATGGTGCCCGAAACCACTTCGCCCTCGTACATCCAGCCACTAAACGTATACCACCCGGTAATAACGCCTTCTTTGTTCACTTCATAAACCGTTGTTCCTTTTTCGTACAACGGGTTAATGGTTATCTCTTCGCCTTCACGCACCTTTTTTTGCGTGGGCAAATCCAAAGCAACGGGAATACCAATCTCATTTGAAAGGCCAGAAGTATTAGAAAGACCTTCCCATTCATAGGTTACTTTGTACTTTTTGGAAGTGCTAATAGCAACACTGCCGGTAGAGGACGCCTCCGTTGCGCCTGCCAACACCGCATCGTTTGCTGCTTTTGAGGCGCTTGAGCCTGAAGAGCTTGCAGCATTGGTGGCAGCCTTACTGGAAGCGCTTGTGGTGCTTGAGCCAGATTGCGCTGCGGAAGCATTCGCGTCGGAGGCAATGACTGCTTGCGCCTCTTGCTCTGCCAGCGCGTCAAGTACTGCCGAGGAGCCAAACAGGAAGTTCATGGCGTTGCCAAACGCATAGAGCACCGTGCTGCGCGCCTGCGACCCCACGCAGAAAAAGGCCAGCAGCAACGCAAGAAGCGTCGCAAGCACCCAGCTTGTGACTTTCTCAATTGATGCGCCTTTTGCTCTTCCCCTGGCAAGCATGTTGTTTTCGCCCTTTTTCCTTATGTTGTCCTTATTCCAAAACGTTTATGTTTTGGAATATTCTTAAAGGGGAATTATAACGCTTTATACATAGTGCAACCAAAAACACACGGGATAAGAAGAAAGAAAGAGGCCGCCCCTGAAGGCTGCTGGAACAAAGCGTTCAGGCTGAAAGTGCCCCTTTCAGCCTGAACGCTTCTCACGAGGGCAAGGTGGCAAAGAGTTCGCTCAACCCTTCGCCACCTTGCCCTCTACTGTTCGAAAGCAAAAATCAAGGCGATAAGCGGCTTTAAGCCATAAGTGCCAAAAGGGGCACCAGCAGCAAGGCAACAATGTTGAACACCTTAATCATGGAATTAAGGGCAGGGCCTGCGGTGTCTTTGTACGGGTCACCCACCGTGTCGCCCGTAACAGCAGCCTGATGCGCAAACGATCCTTTGCCACCAAACTTGCCTTCCTCAATGAGCTTCTTGGCGTTATCCCACGCGCCACCGCCGCTTGTCATGGAAATTGCCACAAACAAGCCGGTCACAATGGTGCCAACAAGGGCGCCACCAAGCACGGTAGTGGTAAAGGTAAAGGCATCTACACAGCCCACGGCACCCAATAAAGCGCCAATAATGATGATAAGAATGGGGGTGCCAATAGGAATAATGGCAGGCAAAATCATTTCGCGCAAAGCGGCACGCGTTACCAGGTCAACGCACTTGCCGTATTCCGGCTTGCCGGTTCCTTCCATAATGCCCGGAATCTCCTTGAACTGGCGGCGCACTTCTTCCACCACATCGCCTGCAGCTTTGCCCACGCTTGTCATAGCACGGGAAGCAAACAAGTACGGCAAAAGGCCGCCAATGAACAGGCCAATAAGCACATAGGGGTTCGAAAGATCAAACGCCACCGTTGCGCCCGTTTGCTCCGTAATGGAATGAGTAAAGTCGGCAAAGAGCACCACGGCAGCCAAAGCCGCAGAAGCAATGGCGTAACCCTTGGTCACCGCTTTGGTGGTGTTGCCAACGGCATCAAGAG
>CAVDDP010000144.1:0-5306 GCA_963607695.1 Hallerella sp. | reverse complement strand
ATTGCGCCGATACCATGGTAAATGCTGCGCTGTGTTTGCGCAAAGCGGGCGTGCAGTTTTTACGTGCAGCAGGCAATGCTTCCCCTGCGTATACCGGCGCGCTTGCCGCAACACTAAGCGGCTTGGATGTTGTTTGTGAGCCGGCATAGTAGCGCAAAGCGCTTTAAATTGAGTACTCGGTAAGAGTTTGGGCAATAACCTTGCGCAGCTCTTCAATGCCAACCCCGGTTTCCGACGAAACTGCTAACCAGGGTGTTTCTTTATCAAGCTGCAGCTGCTTGCGAAGCGCTGCGGCTTGTTTTATGCCTTGTTGTTTTGAAAGTTTATCGGCCTTGGTGAATACCACCATAAATGGCAGTTCGCTTGCACGCAAAAATTCAATCATGCTTACATCAAGGTTTGAAGCCTCATGGCGAATGTCTATAAGGGCAACTACCAGGGCAAACATACGCTCTTGGTTGAAGTAGCCCTCAATGAGTTCCCCCCAGCGGTACTTTTCCGACTTTGCAACTTTAGCAAAGCCGTAGCCGGGCAAGTCCACAAAATCAAAGCCATCCACATCGTAAAAGTTGATGGTTGCCGTTTTGCCGGGCGTGGCCGACACCTTCGCCAGGCTTTTCCTATACATAAGCTTGTTTAAAAGCGACGACTTTCCCACGTTTGAGCGCCCGGCGAACGAGACCTCGGGAAGGCATGAGGCGGGGAGCTGGGCGGATGTTCCGTAGGCTGCTTTAAATTTTACGTTGTGGTAGTTCATAAGTATCCTTTACAAAGCGCGCGACGGGCGTGCAGCGGGCGCGGTAATAGCCGGTTTTTGCAGGCAACAGGCTTCGCGTGCAAGCAATTGTTGCGAAACGTGCCGCGTATGCCGGGTCAAACGTGCAAATTATCGCATATTTTGCCGAATGAAGCAGGGATTTTACTGTAAAGCGCCAAGGAAGAAGCATATAATACGCATTTGCTTGTGTTTCGAACAAAGAATAACAACACGGTAGATGAATAAATAAACTCCAAGAAAAAGGAAGAAGCATGAAGGAATATAATCCTCACGAGCTTGAGCCACGTTGGCAAAAGGCTTGGGCGGATGCTCAAATTGACAAGGTGAGCGAAGAATCCGATAAGCCTAAGAAGTACGTGCTTGAGATGTTCCCGTACCCCAGTGGAGACATTCACATGGGGCATGTGCGCAACTACACCATTGGCGATGTTATTGCGCGCTACTCTAAGATGCAGGGATACGACGTGTTACATCCCATGGGTTGGGATGCCTTCGGCTTACCGGCGGAAAACGCTGCTATTAAGCACAACAGCCACCCCGCAAAGTGGACCTATGCGAACATCGACACGCAAAAGGCCAGCTTTAAGCGCATGGGATTTTCTTACGACTGGGACAGAACAGTTGTTGCCTGCGACCCTGAATACTATAAGTGGGGGCAGTATATTTTCCTGAAGTTTTGGGAAAAAGGCCTGGTAGAGCGCCGCAATTCACCTGTTAACTGGTGCCCGGGTTGCAAAACGGTTCTTGCCAACGAGCAGGTTATAGAGGGCAAGTGCTGGCGTTGCGATTCCGAGGTTCAAAAGCAAGACCTTACTCAGTGGTACTTCAAAATTACCGATTATGCTCAGGAATTGCTGGACGATCTGGATAAACTGCCCGGTTGGCCCGACCGCGTAAAGCAGCAGCAGGCAAACTGGATTGGCCGTTCTGAAGGTGCCGAAGTTATTTTCACGCTGTGTGATAAAGATGGCAGCGTTCCTGAAAACCCCACGGATGACCAGCTTATTACCGTATTTACCACGCGCGCTGATACGCTTTTTGGTGCCAGCTTTTTCGTTCTTGCCCCTGAGTACAAGGGCTTGCATGAAATGGTGGAAGGAACCGAATACGAAAAGCCCGTTATGGATTTGGTGGAAGCCGCCAAGAAAGTAACACCCATTGAGCGTGCTCAGGGCAACCACGAAAAGCACGGTGCTTTCACTGGCCGCTATGTGGTGAATCCCATCAACAACGAGAAAGTACCTGTTTGGGTTGCCGATTACGTGGTGGCAGATTACGGCACCGGCGCGGTAATGGCTGTGCCGTGTGGCGACCAGCGTGACTTTGAGTTTGCGCGCAAATATGACTTGCCTATTATTCCTATCATTTGCACGGAAGATGACCCGCTGTATGAGCAGCTGAAAAATCAGCAAAACCGTGTGGTTACCAGTGTGGATTGGGATGCCGCTATGGCAGCCGAAGGTATTCTGGTGCAAAGCGGCAAGTACACCGGCATGCGCGGCGGCAAGCATTCCGAAGGCGAAGCTGCTGTGGTGGCAGAGCTTGAAGCTATGGGGCGCGGCGGGCGCAAGGTGGAGTATCGCCTGCGCGATTGGCTTATCAGCCGTCAGCGTTATTGGGGAAACCCCATTCCGGCAATCCATTGCCCCGACTGTGGCGTAGTTCCTGTTCCCGTTGAAGACTTGCCGGTGCTTTTGCCTGAAGACATTAACCTTTCAGCAGGGGAAACGCTTGCAGCGCACGAAGAATTCGCCAAGTGCACCTGCCCGAAGTGTGGCAAGCCTGCTCGCCGTGAGACCGATACCATGGACACCTTCACGTGCTCTAGCTGGTATTACATGCGCTACACTGACCCGCACAACACCCAGGCGCCTTTCGATAGCGAAAAAGTGAATCGCTGGATGCCGGTGGATCAATACATTGGCGGCATTGAGCACGCTATTTTGCATTTGCTGTACAGTCGCTTCTTCACCAAAGTGCTGCGTGACCTGGGCATGCTTGACTTTGACGAGCCGTTTACCAACCTGCTGTGCCAAGGCATGGTACTTGATGGCAACGGCGATGTTATGTCTAAGTCGAAAGGTAATGTTGTTTCGCCTGAAGACATGATTTTGGAGTACGGCGCCGATGCGTGCCGTGCCTACATTTTGTTCATGGCGCCGCCCGACAAAGAGCTTCTGTGGAACGAAGACGGCCTGGCGGGCGTGTACAAGTTCTTGAATCGTGCTTGGCGTATTGTAAATGACCTGGTAGGAGAAGCGGGCGAAGCCACCTACTTCCAAAAAGCGGAAAGCGAAGAGAAAATTGCCGAGCTTGCCAAAACGTTGAAGCGTGAGCGTCATCGCGTGGTAGGCAAAGTGACCGACGACTTTGCGCGCAACAACTTCAACACCGCTATTAGCGCTGTTATGGAACTTTGCAACGCGGCAAGCGATTACCTGCGCAGCGCAAGCGCCGATGTTCGTAAGGCAAACAGTGAGTTGGCGGCGCTTGATACCGAGGTTGCTACCGTTATTGTGAAGCTGCTTGCTCCTATTGTTCCGCATTGGGCAGAAGAGTTGTATCACAGCGTTTTGGGCAATACGGAAAGCGTTCACTTGAGCGCATGGCCCACATGGGACCCTGAAGCGGCAAAAGCCGATGAGGTAGAAATTGCGGTTCAGGTTTGCGGCAAGGTACGTGCGCGTGTGGTTGTTTCGGCAAGTGCAACGGAAGATGAGCTGCGTGAAACTGCCTTGAACGCTGTGGCAAAAGACCTTGATGGTAAAAATGTTGTTAAAACAATTGTGATTCCAGGGCGTCTGGTAAACGTTGTTGCAAAATAAAGCACTGCTGTAAAAAAGAACTCAAACGGGTTCGAATGAAGGATTTTTCGAAAGATTATAGAAAGAAGGTTTACGTGAGTTCCGATTCAAAAGACCAAATTGAAGAACGTTCAACCTGGTCAAGTAAAACTGCATTTATTTTGGCTGCTGCAGCTTCGGCTGTTGGCTTGGGAAACATGTGGCGTTTCCCGTACCTGGCTGCTAAGTTTGGCGGCGGTACCTTTATTTTCACCTACCTTATTTTGGTGTTTACCTTTGGTGTTTCCTTATTGCTTTTGGAAATTGCCCTGGGTAGAAAAACCAAGCTTTCTGCTATTGGCGCCTTTAGCGTTTATGGCAAAAAGTTCACGATTATTGGCCTGCTTGCCTCCATTGTTCCGTTCATCATTACGCCGTATTACTGCATTATTGGTGGTTGGGTAATCAAATACATGGCATCGTTTGTAACTACTCCTGTTGCCGATCTTGCCGATGGCGGCACCTTCTTCACCAACTTTTTATATGGCCCCACGGAAAGCTATGCGTGGATGCTGGTATTTATGGCAATCACGTTTTTGGTTGTTGCGCTGGGTGTAAAGAAGGGCATTGAGAAGGCAAACCTGGTTATGATGCCGGCGCTTTTGATTATGGCTATTGCCATTGCTGTTTATGTTGCGGTGCAGCCGGGCGCTATCGAGGGCATTATGTACTACATTGTGCCTGACTTTAGCCAGTTCTCTGCCGACTTGCTGCTGAATGCCATGGGGCAAATGTTCTACAGCTTGTCGCTTGCTATGGGCATTATGATTACCTATGGTTCTTACGTGAAGAAGGAAGAGTGCCTGACTTCTTCTGTTTCGCGCATTGCAGGATTTGACCTGGTAGTTTCCTTGATTGCCGGCTTCATGATTGTTCCTGCTGCTTTTGTTGTTACCGGTGGTGCTCCTACTTCGGCTGGTCCTTCGCTCATGTTTGTTACGCTGCCGCAAATTTTTGCAGGCATGGGTGACGCAGCCATTGTTTTGGGTTTTGTGTTCTTCTTGCTGGTAACCTTTGCTGCTTTGACCAGCGCCATTTCGCTGACTGAGACCTGCGTATCCATTGTGTCCGACGGTTTGAAATGGTCACGCAGAAAGTCATTTATTGTTTGCGTGGTTGTGATTGTGCTGGTGGGCTGCTTTGTTAATGCTGGTTACAATGGCCTTTCGGGCATTCGCATTATGGGCATGGAAATTCTGGACTTCTTCGACTTTATTTCTAACTCCGTGATTATGCCTATTGTTGCGCTTCTTACCTGCATTTTTGTTGGTTGGATTATCAAACCAAAAGAGCTTATCGACGAAATTAAATTAAGTTCAAAATTCAGTGCAGAAAAAGCATGGGTTATTATTATTAAGTTCTTTGCTCCCATTTTTGTTATTGCCATTTTGGTATGGAACATCATTGGTCTTTTAGGATAAGTTATGTCTTTATCTATTGGTATCGTGGGCTTGCCGAATGTCGGCAAGTCCACGCTTTTCACGGCGCTTACCAACAAGCAGGGTTTGGCGGCTAACTACCCGTTTGCAACCATTGAGCCTAATGTGGGTATCGTGCCGGTGCCCGATGACCGCTTAAAAGAGCTGGAAAAAATTGACCACCCTGCGCGTTTAGTGCCTGCAACGGTGGAATTTGTAGACATTGCCGGTTTGGTAGCGGGGGCAAGCCAGGGCGAAGGTTTGGGT
>CAVDDP010000143.1:0-5335 GCA_963607695.1 Hallerella sp. | reverse complement strand
TCGTGGCAGTAAGCTCTACGCCACTAATGGAAAACATAAGGTCAATGTCTTGCTTCATAAGCATTTCAAGGTCAATCTCGCCGCCTTGCGAAATTGAGCCCATGTACAGCAGGTTTGCCATGTAATCGGGCAAATACTCCATTTGCTTTTCGGTAAACTGCGTGCCCGTGCCGCCCTGCTTTTCGGGGTCAAGCGCAAAAACGTACACTTGCGCCAGCGGGCTGGTGTAATACACGCGCTGAATGCTCGAAGCAGTGGGAATGGTAAGCTGGCGGCCGGCGTGGTCCGTTATGGTGCGCTCGCCGCGGAAAATGGCGTCGCCCGCCTCAGAGCGGCAACCCGTAAGCGGCAAGCCCAGCGCAAACGCCGCCGCCGCGCCCAGCTTCAGAAAATCGCGTCGTTCAACTTGTTTCATTCGTGCAATCTCTCTGTCTTTCGTATCTCTTACTTTGTTGTATTTGTGCAGGTAGGGGAAGTGTTCGGCGCGCTTTTGCGCGGCGCGCGGGCTGCTGCTGCGCGCGGGCTGCACCAGCGCCGCCAGCGTCCGGCCGCCCGCGCTACCTGCGTCCGGCCGCCCACGCCGCCAGCCACAGCGCCCGCGCCAGCCACTTCCCCTGCCTCTTCTTATCCAATCACCGTAATCTTACCCAGGGCGTAGTTCTGAATAGCCAGGGCATCGGCGGCATCTACCGTGCCGTCACCGTTGGCATCGCACGCAAACCATCCGCCCACAGGCAAAACCGATAACCCCTGGTAAACGCCGCACGCAACGTCGTAGGCAATCTGTGCATCCACCACATTCACCTGCCCGTTGTTGTTTGCGTCCCCGCTGCTCACTTCTTCACGTTCGCCCGTCACCAGCGTAAACGAACTGTTCGTAATAGATGCCGCTTCTTCTTTGGTTGTTAGCGTTACGAATTGTGTGCCGTCCCAATACATAGCAGCTCCCTTAAAGGCAACGCTGCTTTGCGCAGGCGCATTGTTATACGTTACTTTCACCAGATTGCTTCCGGCAACGTATTCACTTGTTGACACTTCCCAGCTTTGTTCAGGCTCGGAAAGTGCAACAAACGTAAAGCTCATGCCCTTGTTCTCGCCCCAGCTCTTCTGGTTGGAGTTCGCCGTTACCAGCGCTTTCACTGCCACGGCACTCTCGTAGCCATACACTTGCACGCCAACGCCTTCCGCTTCTCCGCCAATGCCGCCAACACCACCAAACGCATAGTTGGTAGAAACATGAGAGGGCAGCTCTTCACTCTGCGTTAAGAACGTGAGTTTCTTCAGCTTTGAAACGCGCGCCTTGTTGTTTGACCCCACCCTGAACGCATTTTTCTCAATGGTGTCTACTTTTGCGGGGAACGTGAACTCACTTAAGTTGCCGCAGGCCTGGAACGCGCCTTCCTCAATGGTGGTAAGTTCCGAGTACTCCGCATCGCTAAACGTTACGCTAGATAGCAGGCGCCAGTCGTAATACGTAGAGCCGCCCGCAAACGCGTATTTTCCAATGGTTTTCACGGTATACGGAATGGTCACACCGGAAATCATTGCCTTCGACGTGGCAAAATTCTCGCCTGTCCACAAGCCGCCGCTTCCGCGCGTGTCGCTTCCGCCAAACGCGTAATCGCCAATGGCGCATACGGTATATGTGCCGGCAGCAGCGGTGGCAGTTTCAGTGGTATATACCGTGGATCCCTGGGAATTCTTACCGTAGGAAATCTTGGTGTATTCGCCACCCTCAAATGTGGTTTGAGCAGGGATAACCATGTCAAACGTATCGTTTATGCCGTTGTACGAAACACCGGTTACCGTAGCGGTCATGGTTGTATCGTCGTAGGTGTAATAGAAGCTGTACGGGTTTCCTTGTACAATGTCAAACGTGCCGGAAATGGTACCTTCAAACGGGCCGTCTTCACACGCAGTTGCCACATAACTTGCGGTGCCCAGCGCCGTGTTGTTCGTATACGTAATGGTGTAGTCGGTGCCTTCCGTAAGCTGCTGGTTCTGATACCACAGCGTTATGGGCTCATACGCTTGCTCGCCCTCGTAGATAACGCTTTCGCCGCCGCGCACTTCCGCACCCGTCATGTCAACTTTGGCATCGGTATCCACAATCAAAAACGGCATAATCTCATAGTTGCCAAAGTTTCCACCAGGAATATTCTTCACCATAATGTAACCATAAGCGGTACCGCCCTTAACACCCACGTTCTCTTGGCCACTGGGAATGGTGTAGTTCTTCTCAAGCAGCTCCATGTCGCCGTAGATAACGCGGTAATCGCGGCCTTCCACCAGATCTTGCCCCTTGTAGGTAACGCTTACCACCTGCGGGTCAATGGGGTGACCGGTGTACTCAAACACGGTGGTGGGAGTTTGCTCCGCTGGGTCTTTGCTTGAAACGTAGATGGTGCTTTCCCAATCGTACTGCTTGCCCGCATACGTAATGGCACTGGGAAGCGCATTTTTCTCGCGATCTTCCGCATTTAAGCTGTACATGATTTTGGCGGTTTCCACCGTAAGCTTGGTGGTGGTAGACCCGTTAAAGTGTTCGGAAGTGCTTGATGCCGTAATAATCAAATCGTACTTGCCGGCATTCACTGCTTCTTTTTCGCCCGTTTCCTCGTTTACCGTTAAGTCGGGGTCAGTTTGGTCAAACGCCACGGTGTATTCGGAAGGGTCCACCTTTGTGCCAGAAAGCGTGGTGAGCGTTACATCTTCAGGCGCTACGGTGTGCGCTTTCCAATCGAAGCGGGAAGACTCTACACTTGCCGAGCACGTTGAGATATCGCCTGTTAAAATGCCATAGTTGAAGGTTTGCGCGGCAGTACCGGTATAGTTACCAATGCCCACAACTGTTGCGGTATACGGCGTGGTGTTTTCAGCCTTTTCCGTAATTTCAATGGCAGTTGCATCGGGCACCACGCGGAAATCAATGCCCTGCACCAGCTGCTTGCCGTTCAACGTTACTTTCGCACGCGGAACCGAGCCCGCCACACTGGTATACGCCGCGTTTTCTTCCAGCTCTACCGTAGCGTTGGTGATAGGCGTAAGCTCCCAATCAACGCTGGTGTTCAAAACGGGGTAGCCGCTGTTTGCCTTTGAGGTATCGCTTACCCAATACGTACGCCAGCTGGTGCTGTCACCGGCGGCGTTCAGCACCGAAAGCGCACTCATGGTTCCTTCGTCATCTGCCTCTACCTTGTAGGCATCGGTGCTTACAAAGCTGAACAGCCCGTTGCTTTTCAGCAGGTCAGCGCTAATAACGTAATCGTTAGAGAAGGAACCGCCGCCCGCTTCATCGTCGCCCGAGTACAAGCCATAGGCAATGCGGTCGTTGTACACCACGTTTTCAAGCAGCAGGTTGTTGTACACGTTTCCTTCGTTATCACCCACAATGCCGCGCTGACGCATGTTGTCGCCCGCCAGAATGCTTCCCGTGTTGTAGCATCCGTACACTTCCGGCACGGGGGAAAGGCGGTTGTACTTTTTGTCCTCGTAGGCGCGGGTGGCACCCGCAATGCCCGAGGCATAATAGCCATCTTGCAGCGTGTAGGTGCGGGCTTCTTCATCGTTCCATTTGCCCGACATTACCGTGCCGTAGTTGGCGCAGTACATCACTTTGCCATGCGCGGCTGCCACAATGCCCGACGGGAACGGCTTGTTCCAGCGCGTGCCCATCACAATGGTGCCGGAAGCATTGGTGCAGCCCTCAATTTCGGTATAGGTGCCCGCCGCGGCAACCACACCCGCCGGCGAGGAATTTCCCATAACGTCGCCTTCGTTATGACAGTTCGTAAGGTGAATGGTTTTTGCTTCCGACGCTTGTGTGTCGTAAGAAGAAACACCCAGCGTGCTATCGGTTACCACGCCCAGCATGCCGTCGTCGTAGTAGTATTCAGATGCAGATGAAGAAATGGTCACGGCGCGTGAGCGCAAGTTGCCAACAACACCAGCAGCATACGTGCCTTTCTCGGCGCGGATGTAGCCGCTATTCGTGCAGTTTTCCACCGACCCGCGGCTGTACCCGGCAATGCCGCCCGTGTTGGAGCTTTCCGCGTAAACGGTAGAACCAAAGCGGTCTTTGCCGTTTTCGGCGGGCGTGTTCAGCGAGAGCTTGCCCGTGTTGGTGCACCCGGAAATAAGACCGCAGACTTCGCCCGAAGTGGCATCTACCGCGTGATCTTGCGCGCCGGCGCATCCCACAATTCCGCCCACGTTCATCATGATAATAGATTCCTGGCGATCGCCTGCGGAAATTTCCTCGTCCGTTAAGCTGCGCGGGCTTCCTGTTGCCAGCGCTTCAAGGGTGCCGTTGTTTGTGCAGTTCGTAATGTTGCCCAGGCACTGCCCTGCAAGGCCGCCCACGTTCAAAACCACAAACTTCATGTCTTTTGTTTGGTTAACGGCAGAATTTATACTCACGCTGCCTTTGTTGGTGCAACCCTCAATGGAGCCCTGGGTGTAGCCCACCAAAAGCCCCACGTTTTTGATTTGCGTAACGTCTGTTGCCTCTTTGGTAATGGTCAGTTTCGCACTGGCGCCTACCACCACATTTTTAATGGTGCTACCTGCGCCGCATTCGCCGAATAATCCCAGGTTAGTGGCAGCCTGGCCTTCGGCAACCGTAACGGTATAGTTGTCAATGCTGTGCCCCTGGCCGTCGAATGTGCCATTGAAACTTTTGCCTGTTTGGGCGCCGCCAATGGGGTCAATCACGTTGCTTTCGCCTGCCGTGTTCAGGGAAATGTTACTGGTAAGCACCACGTATTTTCCCGCGAAGGAATCACTGTCATAGGTGCCGTCTTCGTCCAGGTCAACAGTACCGTTTACCACGTTCACAAAGCCCCGATAATCGCGCACATTGGCAATTTTATACGGGTCGGCTTCCGTGCCTGCAGCGCCCTTGGTGTACCAATCGTAGCTGGGCGTTTGCGTGTTGTTCCACGCTTGCGCAAGCAAAGGAACCACCGCAATAAGTGCTGTTGCAGCCGCAATGCCAAGCACGGCAGCAAGCGCGCGCTTACTGCGATGTTTCTTGGGGATGGGTTTTGCGTGTTTCGCCACATGTTTCGCCATAACTATTCCTTCCCTTTTGGTAGCACAGCACCCACCGGTAGGGGTGCCGTTTGCCGCCTGAACCACAGCAGCGCATACGCCACGCCAGCACCAAGCGCAAGAGCCCCCAAAGGAACAAGCGCCCAGCCCAGCGTGTCATCCGCTGCCATTTTAACTGCCAACTCTTTCGTGCTCATCACCTGATAAACGCTTTGTTTGCGCGTTTCGGTTGTACCCTGCGAAACCCCGTTGTCGTCGGTTGCCTCATCGCTGGGGGCCGCTT
>CAVDDP010000142.1:0-5349 GCA_963607695.1 Hallerella sp. | reverse complement strand
ACCAGAAGGGTCCCCAATCATGCCGGTGCCGCCGCCCAGAAGCACAATGGGCTTGTTGCCCGCCATTTGCAAGCGCTTCATCAGGCACAACGCCATGAAGTGGCCAACGTGAAGCGAATCGGCCGTGGGGTCAAAGCCTATATAGAAGCGCGCGCCGCCGTTGTTAATGAGCTCTTTGATCTCTTCTTCATCGGTAACCTGGGCAATTAAGCCGCGCTGTTGCAGTTCTTCGTAAATGTTCATAGTAGCCTTTCTTGTTATAGCATCGCTTGCCTTATGCGCAAGCGTTCGTTGTGTATGAAACGCATATTATAGATGAAATACACTCACAATATTCAGAGTAGCGTAAAATAACAACTGTGCTGGCAAAGTCCTTAGCGGGCGGCGCTTTCTTTTTGTTAAGGAGGCAATGCCTATGATTGAACTTCTAGAAAAATTACTTTCGTCGCTTGCATCGCTTGCGACTATTGCATGCTTCATACTTGAAGTTGCGAAAGAAATTCGATTTTTGCGAAAGGATGGCAAAGGTAATAATGAAAAGGGTCAGCGGTAACTGACCCAATTCAAAAACATTAACCCGCGCCGCCCGTCCAACCTTTTAACAAACGGGCTTTGCTAGTACGCTTGTATATTAGCAAGATACGGGCAGTAAGTCTATAAATATCCTACAAAATGTCACACAGCTGCCGCGCAGCGTTAGGCACGTTCGCTGTTCGTTAGAGCAGCGAACGGAAAAGATGCCCCGTAGTGGCGCCGTTTATTTTTGCAACGCGGTTGCCGTCGTGGCGGGCAATTTGCAACGCACGAACCGCGCGCCCTACCGCATGAGCGGTCTCTTCCGCATTCATCATAGTAGCATCCACCATGAAGGTGGTAACGCCCGCTTCTATAAGGTCGGGCAGCGCTTGAGCAATATCGAAGTCTACACTGTTGTAAATGTGACTTCTACCTGCGGCATCGGTAAGAACGGGGAATTCGAAGCCCTTACGATCCACCAGGTAATGCGGGCTTTTGCGGCGGGGGCATTCTTCGCAGTTTTCTTCGCATTCCCCCTGGCTCATCAAAAGACAATGCTCGGTTGTCATAAGCTCGGTGCGGCCAATAATGGTCATGCCCAAAGGAACGGAAGCCCTGTTTGCGCCCAGCGCTTTTATTTGCTCAAGCGAAAGCTCAGGCGAAAGCCACACGCGCGTTGCGCCCAAGCGCGCCAAGTGGTCCAGCGCAAGTGCATTCACCACCGGCACATGCGAGCCCACCTCTACCTGGGCTCCTGCTTCAAGCGCACGGTGCACATCGCCCCAGTTTTCCACCAAAACGGGCTTTTCCTCTTTCACGTATTCCCACACGTCAATGTTGCGCGCAGCCTCGCGCGTGGAAGGAAGAAGGTCAACATCCACCACGGGAAGTTGTATGCAGCACTGCTTGGGGTACCCCGCCTGGTCGGCCGTTTGCGAACGCTGACCTGCGATAATGGATTCTCCCCGCTTGTAGGTAAGTGCAGGAACATACACGCCCGCCGCGCCACAGCGTTTCGCAGCACGAGCGCACGCAGGGTTGGTGGTGCGCACGTAAATGGCATAGCCACTAAGTTGTGACGGCTTGCAGACAGGGGCATCTTCTACGCGCGGCAAAAGCCGGTCATGAGCACCGGCCACCAAGAGCTCTTGGAGCTGTTCCAGTGCTTGCGTGCGCAATTTGTGGATGTTCGAAAAGCCCATACCCACGTTTTCATCTACCTGCACCGAAAGCTGGTTTATAACGAAAGGCGTTTGCCCCAGGCGGTCAATGTGCTCTTTGACCTCCTGTGCGCTTACCGCTTTCGTGCGCGCAGCTTCTACCACGCCGCCCAAAACTTCGGTGCGCATCGGCGCGCCCTGGTCAGTGGTGCGCCCGCACGCGCACGCCGCAAGATACGCCGGCTTTCCCAACGCCAAAACGCATTCCACGTTTATAGGCACGCGCGGCTCAAGCGGGTTTGCCTGAAACGCAGCGGCGGCATTGCGTACACGAAAAACGCGGTCTCCCTCTTTGATGTGCTGGGTTGATTTGTCGCCCCGCTGGAAGGGCAGGCGAATGCTTCCGTCTTTCACGGGGGTAATGCTGGTAAGCGTAAAAAGCGAGCGCCCGCGTTTGTTCCACACTTCCAGAATGTCGCCCACGTTCAACGGCGCATCTACCTGCACAAACGCACTGTCTTTGACCACGCGTTTCACGCGCCCCAAATAAACGCCGCGATTGTTGGGGCGCTGGTAGCTCATAATGTTGTTGCCGCGTTCGTGAGTCATGTACGCCGTGGTAAAGCCGCGGCTGAACGCTTCCGCCAAAATGTTGCGCTCGGCACGCGTGGCGCGCCAATCAGGGGAAACAGGGGAAGCGGAAGGCGCGGCGCTGGGAGCGGGCGCGGCGGCGCCATCACCCGCGGCGCCTTCCCCTTCCCCTTGCGCCTGCGCATCAAGCGCTTCATACATGCGGTCAAGAACCGCTCGATACACGCTTACCACGCCATACACGTACTCGGGCGACTTCATGCGACCCTCAACCTTTAGCGACGCCACCTGCGCCGCCGCCAGCTTATCCACCATATCAATGGTGCACAAATCCTTGGGGGAAAGCAGATGCTCGCCCGGCGCGGGCAAATTCTTGCGAACCGCCTTGTTCTTAAGCTCGTAGGGCAAACGGCACGCCTGCGCGCACGTTCCGCGGTTTGCCGAGCGCCCGCCAATCATGGAAGACATATAGCACTGCCCGGAATAGCAAACACACAGCGCACCATGGCCGAACACTTCCACTTCCATACCCAGGCTTTGCGCTTCCGCACTCAAAAGCTCAATTTGCTCAAGCGACATCTCACGTGCAAGCGTTACGCGGGAAGCACCCAGGCTGTGAGCTGCGTGAATGCCGGCAAGCGAGTGCGTGTTCATTTGCGTGGAAATGTGCAGGCGCGCCGCAGGAAGCGTGCGCTTGAGCTCTGAGGCAATGCCAATATCCTGCACAATAAACGCATCCACGCCGGCGCGATACGCCTGGCGCATGGTTTCCATGGCGCGGGCAACTTCTTCCGGAAAAATAATAGTATTAAACGTAAGGTACACCTTAACGTTGCGCAAATGGGCGTAATCGCACGCCTGACGCAGCGTTTTCATGGTGAAATTATCGGCTCCGCGGCGCGCATTGAACGAATCAAGCCCCAAATACACCGCGTTTGCACCGGCGCTTACCGCGGCGCACAGCGCATCAAAGTTGCCCGCGGGCGCAAGTAATTCCATCTTTTTTGTCATAACAGCAAACCTCCACCTGTTAAAAATAGCTTCGTGGTAGTATAGCGCATTATGAATAGACGAAGAAAACAGCGCGAATCGCGCACACATGCACCCGCTTGGGCACTTTTAGTTGTTGTTGCTTCTATCTGCTTTATAGGAGTAGTGGCAGCTCAAAGTGTGTTAAGCGTTACTGCCGGCTGGACAGAAGACCTGCCCAGCGTAGTTGAATCCGATGCGTTCAATTATTCGGAAAAATCCACGGTTTACGCCGCCGACGGCACAACGGTTCTGGCGGAATTCCGGCTGGAAAACCGCGAGCCGCTTTCCAGCTTAGACGATGTTTCTGAGCTTTTAGTGAACGCCACCATTGACACCGAAGACAGCCGCTTTTACGAGCACAACGGCGTTGACCTGATAGGTATTGTTCGCGCCGTGGCAAACAACCTGGCAGGCGGCAGTTTGGAAGGTGCCTCTACCATTACGCAGCAGCTGGTGCGTAACACCATTTTGGCTGATGAAATGAGCGATATTTCGCTTGAGCGTAAAATTCGCGAGGCCGAACTTGCGCTTGAAATGGAAAAGTACTACTCCAAAGACGAAATACTGCTTATGTACCTGAACACCATTAACTATGGCGATGGCGCCTATGGCATAGAGGCCGCCTCGCTTCACTACTTTAGCAAGCACGCAAGCGAGCTCACGCTTGCCGAGGCCGCAACGCTGGCGGGCATTCCCCAGTCACCTTCTAACTGGAACCCCGTGTATAACCCCGAGGGGTGCAAAGACCGCCGCAATGTGGTTTTGGCGCGCATGCTCACAGCAGGACACATTACGCAAGAGGAATATGCGGAAGCAGCCAGCAGCGATTTGAATTTGAATGTGCAAGAAGAAGACACCAGCGACGGCATTTATTTGTATCCGTACTTTACGTCGTATGTGCGCACGTGGCTTTTAAGTGAATACTCCACCAGCGAGATTTTTGCCGGTGGCTTGAAGGTTTACACCACGCTTGATGTTGAAAAGCAAAACATTGCCGAGCAAACGGTGGCCGACCAGGCAAGCCGTATGGAAGACGGGCTTGAATCGGCGCTGGTGGCAATTGACCCCGATAACGGCTATGTGGTTGCCATGGTTGGTGGCGAAAACTACAACGAAAACCAGTTCAACATTGCCGCACAAGGAGGCCGCCCCACCGGTTCATCGTTTAAGGCGTTCACGCTTATTGCTGCTATCGAGGCGGGCATTAGCCCTTCTACCTATGTGAATTGCAATTCCCCTTACACGCTGAAAAGCGGGCTGGGAACTGTTGAGAACTACGGCGGTTTCAATTACGGCATTCGCACGTTGCAATCGGCCACGGCGGTATCTTCTAACACGGCGTATGTGCAACTGCAGGAATACCTGGGCGGCCAAACCATTATTGATGTGTGCAAGCGCCTGGGCATTGACACCAGCGATTTGATGAATGTTGACACCTTGACCTTGGGTGTTTTTGACATTACGCCTCTTGAAATGGCAAGCGCTTACGCCACACTGGCAAGCGGCGGCATTCACTATGACCCCGTGGTGGTTAGCAAAATTACCAACAGCAAGGGCGAAACCGTGTATCAGAATTCGCAAGAAGGCGAACGCGTTTTGAGCGAATCGGTTTGCGGCGCAACCACTGCTGTGCTAAAAACCGTGTTCACACAAAGCGACGGTACTGCTACCAGTGCGCGCCTTGCCGATGGGCGCGAAGTTGCGGGCAAAACCGGTACCACCAGCGACTTTCACGACCACACCCTTATTGGTTACACGCCCGATTTAGTATGTGCTTGCTGGATTGGAGACCGCTACGGTCAAATTACCTCGGAAGATTTAAGTTGCAACGAAATGTTCAAGGAGTTCATGGATGCAGCGCTTGCCTCTACCCCGGCAACATCGTTCCCCAGCTACACCGAACCTGAATACACCAACAAATGGGATACCAGTGTAAGCGGCACTTCTTCTAGCACAAAGAGTACGGAAACAACCGATACGAACCAGAACAACAACACCAACACGAACCCCGGTGACGGCACCGCCACGAACCCGGGCGATGGCACCAGCA
>CAVDDP010000141.1:0-5381 GCA_963607695.1 Hallerella sp. | reverse complement strand
TGGTAGTGCAAATCGTATCAAAAAACGCACCAAACAAAAACGGGTCCCCGTTTATACGGGGACCCTTAAGCTTTTCGGTGCCTCTATTCGCTTTCAGCAAAAACTCCGTTGTGATGCACGGCATATTGGATTGCAAATGCATCGGTAGAATCAAGCCCCCCGCCGTTTACATCGGCAATTGTTTCTACCATTGCATACGTTACTCCTTCACCCCAAAGCGCTAAAAGCGCTGCTCGGCTTTCGGAGCCTTCAGCATATTTACTTACTGACATATCGTATGCCAACTGAGCATCAACAATGTTTAAATGCGCACTGTTGTTTACATCTCCCGTAAGGTGTTTTGGTAACACCGTTTCCTTTACCGTGTCTGAAACTTCCACGTTAAGGTCTTCAGTATCAAGCGAAGTGCCCGCAACAACATTTTTCAACGAAACGCTTGCTTCCCCTGGCTTTACGCATTCAAAGGTAGCAGTTGCCACTGTTCCGCCCTTGCTTGCGGTGTTTCCGAAGAAGGTGAACAAAGCGGTGCTTTCTGCGCTTTCAAATGCTCCCTCGTTTTCGGGAATAGAAAGCCCGTCACCTGCAGAGATGCTTACCAGTTTCAGGTTTTCGGAATACTCAAACGTTCCTTGTAAAGCGCTGGTGGCTTTGTTTGTGTTCACCGAAGCCGTAAAGGTATCGCCCACCTGCAAGTCTTTAGCAGTAGAGTTCATGGATACTTTAAGGTCTTGTGCGGCGGTGAACTCTAAAACAAGCGGCTTGGCCAAAACGCCTTGGCCATTGTTCCACTTGAAATTTTCCTCAATAACCATGTAGTACGTTTTGTTTGCTTGCAAGCCATCAGCGGTAATAATTACACCATCGCGGCCATAGAATGCTCTTTCTGGATTTACTGCCTCTACCGCAATGTTTCCATCGGCTGAAGAAGCAACAGGCGTTAAGCCTTCTACGGAATACGCTCCCGTGGAATCAACGGGTTTCTGGTCGTAGAACTTGATGTTGGTAATGGCCTGTCCATTGGTATCATTCCAGCCATCAAGCGTAATCCAGTTAGAACCTGAACCATCGGAATGAACGGAGATGCCCAGCTTGCCGTCATCTCTTATTTGAATTGCTTGCGTTGCTTTGTTGTAAAAGCAGCTTTCAATCTTGGTTAAATCGGTTGTTATGGTGCGTGGCGCCGGGTCTAAAAAGCCCATCTTTATGGAGCCATTTCCCTGTTCACGGCCGTAACCAGCGTTGGTAAGGTCTCCATCCCAAGAAGCGGTACGGCTGGTGTTGGTGCTAAACTCAAACACAACATCGCAGTAAGAAGTTACGTTTCCAATGGGCATGTCGTCGCGCAAAACAAAGTAATAGGTTTCGTTTGCTTTAAGATTTGTGGTGTTAGCCGTAATGGTAAGCACTTTCCACCAGTTAGATTGCGCAGCGCTTGTCGTAATGTCAGCAGATGTTGCCTGCCACACTAAGGTAGAGCCTTCTTCGCCATAGGTGCCCCACGTTGTTGGGTCATCGGAAGTTGCAATGCCAATATACTGAGGGGAATTCCCTGCAGTGTATCCACCGGGGGCAACACCGGTAATAGTAAACGAAATGCTTCCGCTTGAAATGTCATAGGAAGGCAAAATGATGTTCTTGAAATACCATCCGTCGGCGCGCGTTGCCCAAGCAGGATCAGTATCATTTGTGGCGTTCATATCGGTAACAACCGTAACGTCACCGGTGCCCGTTACAATTTGACCATTTTCATACGTAGTTACACCTTTGGATAAGGGGCTCACCAGTGAAACTGCTGGCCAGCCTTTACGCGTAGTGCCGCCCGTGGAAGATTGCGTGCTATCGGGCCAGGGGTTCCCTTGCCAGCCTTGGTAAGGCTCGTAACCATCAGATTGCTTATAGACAACCGTTGTTGCTTCGTTGCCGGAAGCTTCCCCTGCAGCATTATCAGTATCTCCTTCTGCTTCAAGAGAAGAAAGAAGCGATTCACCTCCTTCAAGTGCATAAGCATTTGAAGCTTGGCTTGTAGCTTCATCCGTTGGAGTAGCGAATGCCAGGCTGGGGGCAAGTCCCAGCACTAACACTAAGCTCAAAAATACATTCATTATGCGTCTGGAAACACTACTTTTGGTGTTACCAGGCACTTTGTTTGCGCTCATTTGATCTCCTTTCACTATAATCAACGCAAAATATGTTTGTACCTTTTGTACCTGGCAAAGAGCATAGTTGCCCTTTTTGTCAACGTTATTCTACCCGAAAGATTATTTCATTTTGAGAATAGTCACTAACGATGCCACCCTCGTTTTAGAATACTCATGGAAGAAAGTATTCGGCGAGTATTCTATGAACGTACGAAGAGTATTCAATGAGTATTCAGCGAGTACCCAACGAATATTCTACGAGCTTTCCCATCCGTGAAATGCAGCGTATTGAATAGCAAAAGCATCGGATGCATCTACCACGTCATCGGTTCCCACCACATTGGCAATAAAGCGAAGATTTGCGTAATTATCGGCAGTGGTATACATGCCATTAGCAATATCGTAGGCAATTTGAGCATCAACAATGTTCAACACGCCGTTCATATTTACGTCACCACGCAAGTACACCAGGAATTCCTTGGTAACGCTACCCGAAAACGCGCCTTGCCCTTGAATTGCAGCATGCGCAGTGCCCGGCGCGGCGTTGCTTTCGTACGTTACGGTGTAATCAACTCCCTGCTCAAGCGCTTGTGCTTCTATCTGCGTTGATACCACGCAGCTGTTTTCATTGTCCCATATGTTTTGAGTATACGCTGGAAGACTCACGGAAACACTTGGTTCACTAGCAACGCCAGAAAAGAACTGTGGCGAAATGCTACTTGTCTCTAGCGTTGAAATATCAACGGCAACGGTGGTGAATTCCCACGAAACTGCCTTAAGCAACTTCGCTTGCGCGTTATGCCCTGAAAAGCCTTCGCCCGCTATCAAACGGTACGCTTTTCCTGCTTCAAGAATACCCTTGCTAACTGCTACTTCCACCGTGTTAGAGGTCGTAAGCGTTTTCCACGTAAGACCCGCGCCAAGCGTTGCTACTACCTGCCCCTGCGCGTTTTCAATGCGCAAATTTCCTTCAATGTTTTCCAAAAACCCTTGCCAGTTCCACCCGCTGTGCGCAGGCCCCCATGCCGATCCTGGCCCCGAAATATCCAAAGAAAACGTGGCACCTGCCGCAGAAACGGGGCTGGTCAAAGCGTTACTGAAATACGTGAGCGTCTCATCGTAATCAACAGTAGTAATGCCCCCTTTGGTAGATGCGCCACTCACTTGAAGCAAGCGCACCGTGCATCCATTTCCCTGGTAGGCATCGCACGTGCTTGGCTCAAGGCTGGCTTCTTCGCTTTGCCCCGTAACGGCAATTGCTATGGTTGCAAATGTTTCGCCTGTTCGAGATGTTATTTTTAATTCCGCCGTACCATTTGCCACCGCTTGAATAACGTTCCAAGAAGAAAAGGAAGTTCCCGCGTGCGACGCCACCCGCGTGTTGGTGATATACCCGCGGTATTGGCTGGTCACATTCGTGCCATCTTGCATGATGGTAATGGTTGCTTGCGTGCATTCGGGCGAAAGTGCAAGGGTACTTTTTTCGTCAAACACTTCGCCATTTACATAGATGCCGTTGTCAATTGGCACAAACGTAACGTTGGCATAAAGTTGGGCAACATTTGCGCAGGTAGAGGTGGTATATCCGTATAAATAACATGTTGGCGAAGTGCCCGCACCTGCATCACTGCCGTCGCCCGTGCCTTCGCCTTCGCCAGAGCCTGAGCTACCCGCGCCTGCTCCTGTGCCCGAGCCACCACCCGCAACGCTTGCGCCCAGCGTCACACCAGAACCCGTAAAAACATCATCGCCCCAGTTAGGAAGCGCAACATTCGAATTCGAGCGCACCGTCACACTTTCAAGCGCACTCATATTCGCAAACGCGTTGTTGCCAATTGCGCTCACACTTGCAGGCACATCAACCGAAGCCACTAGCGCCTGGTTAGCAAAAGCCCCCGCTTCAATAGACGTTACCGTGCACAGCTGGCCTGTGGGGCTTTCCACTGTTTGCGGAATAGCAACATCTACCGCCGTGTTGGTAGAAGAAACCGTTATACCCACCACACTTGCCGTTTTTGCCTGGTCATTGTAGGAATAGCTTAGCTCGTAGAGTTTGGGGTACTCAACGGTAAAGGTGAAATCAACGTTTTTGCCCAAGAAAGAAATGCCGTTGTTGGCACCTATATCTTTTCCAAAACGCAAGGTATAGGTGCCTGCCGCAAGCGTGTTTGCATCAAGCGACAAACGAATGGCATAAATGCTATAGCCCGTGCTTTTGTCCATCTTGCCGTCAAAAACAATGCCCGCCAGGTGCAAAAGGCCGTTTCCTTCGTTGTAGTTAGCAACCACATTTCCCGCTTCATCTAAAACGGAAATGTAGGGAACCGAGAAGCTTATTTGGTATGAACCATCGCCGCCATTGGCGTTGTTGCCACGCCCCATGCCATAGGCAAACTCAATTTGCTGGTTGCCATTAAAGGAAGTTTGGAATTTGTTCTGATACGCGGTGTCACTTTCGCCATAAAACAGCACGTCAGAGTTAACAACGGTAGAGGGAAGCTGAGCCGTGTCATACAAGGTGATAGTTTGGTCAAGACCTTGGGCGCCCTTGTAAGGCTCGGGGTCTTCCACCTGGGCAATTTCTGCGAAGCGCGCGTATAAAATGTATTTGCTTACCGGCGTCCAAGCAGAACACGGGTGCATGAGCGCTTCATCGCTTGTCCAAGTGGAGAACGTGTAACCTTGCTTCACCGGCGTTGGCAGCACGCCCGCTTGATATTCGTAGCCAGCGGCCAGGTGCCCACCGTTCATCACCGCAACCGCCATGGTGGTAGAAAGCGTTTGTGCCGCAGCTTGCACCAACAACGCGCTTGCCGCATCGCGCACATACACACTGCGCTGCAAAGTTGTGGTCTGGCTTTGCGTTTGCAACCCAAACGCATTGGATGCAAAACTGGTCAAGGTGCAATACGAAAAGTCAAACGCAAATAAGCTTTCTGCCTGGTCAAACGCGTGATCATTAACGATTGCGAGCGTATTGCCAGCGCACACGGTGGTAATGCTTGGCAACGCGCAGCAATATGACCCTAACGCCGTAATGCCGTCTTCAACTTCTACGCTTGTGATGTTGCTTGCAAAAGCGGCATATGGAAGTTCTGCAGCAGATAGAAAGTCGCGTATGGCGCCAGTGCCTTGAAAGCACAGCGTGTAAGAAGTTGTTTCGCTTGCAGTGCTTTCACCAGCGTTCGAGCTTGAGGTGCTTGTGCTTGTAGTGTCATCCGTGAACAAGAGCGCCTGTACTGA
>CAVDDP010000140.1:0-5402 GCA_963607695.1 Hallerella sp. | reverse complement strand
GACTTAGCCAAAGCACCCCATGTTCTTATTGGCGGAACCACGGGCTCGGGCAAGTCGGTAGGTATCAACTCCTTTATTATGTCTATGCTCATGCGTAACACGCCAAACGAAGTACGTATGATTTTGATTGACCCCAAGCGCGTTGAGTTTAGTCTTTATAACGGCATTCCTCATTTATATATTCCTGTTGTGGAAGACCCCAAAGATGCATCGGCTGCCCTGAACTGGGGTGTTGCGGAAATGGAGCGAAGACTTAAGCTTTTCTCCTCCGTGGGAGCACGCAATATTGCACAATTCAATACCAAGGTGCAATCGGGCGAATTGGAAAACGAAAACGCCCTGCCGTTCATTGTGATTGTGATTGACGAGCTTGCCGACCTTATGATGAACGTTGGTAAAGAAGTAGAGTTTTCTATTAGCCGTTTGGCTCAGCTAGCTCGTGCTGCGGGAATTCACTTGATTGTAGCAACGCAGCGTCCGTCCACCAATGTGGTTACAGGGCTTATTAAGTCAAACATTACCACGCGTATTGCGTTCACGGTGGCATCGGGCATAGACTCACGCGTTATTTTGGATTCTACCGGTGCTGAAAACCTTACAAACAACGGTGACCTTTTGTTTTCGAAACCCGATTTAGCAAAGCCCCTTCGTATTCAAGGATGCTATGTTTCTGAAGATGAGATTAACGATGTAGTAGAGCATTTAAAGCAGCAGGGAGACCCCGATTACCACTCAGAGATTTTACAGGTAAACACTATGTCGCTGGGAGACACTGCCCCCGATGGCTCGGGAGGGCGCGGCGGTGTTGAAGATCCGCTTTTGTGGGATGCTGCTGAAATTGTTGTTTCTGCGGGAACTGCCTCTACTTCCTATATCCAACGCCGTTTAAGTGTAGGATACTCACGAGCAGGTAGAATTATGGATATGCTGGAAAGTAAAGGCGTAGTGGGGCCGCAAAACGGCAGCAAAGCGCGCGAGGTTTTAGTAGATGCTCTTGAGCTTGAAACGTTAAAGGCGTTTGAGCTTAACGATTAGCGGGAGGAATAATGGTCTTGTATAAAGGCTTTGGCCAGCAGCTTCGTGATGCGCGCATTGCACACGGCCTTACCTACGAGACCGTTTCTCGAAATCTGCGAATTCGCATAGATATTCTCAAAGCAATAGAGGAAGAGGATTTTTCTGCTATTCCGCCCAAACCGTATGCAGGGGGAATGATTCATGCCTATGCAAAGCAGGTGGGACTCAATGCAGATAGCATTACCAGTGCCTTTAATGATGCGCTTGATGCGTACGAAAATCAACAAAGGGGAATTAAAAACGGCCGCCGGGCATTAAATAACAATGGTTACGCCCGTTCATTGCCTCCTTCTCTTAGTGGGCAAATAAGCTCAAAAGATTTAAATACCTTTTATCAGGAAGATTCTCGTGAAGCAGCACGAGAACGCTTGCGTCGCCGCCGTGAGCAAAGAGGCGGAAACGCAGCGCCTTCTCAGGGTGAAAGCACAGGCAGAAACGTTCGGCAGACCACGACAAGAGGCACTACGCGCGGCACTACACAGGGCACTGCGTATGGCACTGCGCGTGGTACTGCTTCGCCTCACAAAGCATCGAATTTTATTGCCAACACGGCAAATTCCATTGCGCATTCGGTGGGCTCCGCTTTTCCCTCGCATAAAAAAATTGATATCAACCACTCCATTTATTCCGATATGAAAAAAGGAAGAAACGCCCCGCGAACACGCACGCAAGGATCTTTTGTAAGCATGAATAAGCAAAAGAGCATTATGAGTTCGCAAAGCTACGGCATTAATGCCAAGCAATTTGGGGGCAATAAGGTTCTTATTATTGGCATTGTGGTTATTGTTCTTTTACTGATTATTGCCGCAAACTTTTTATTTGCAAAACCTGCACCAACAAGCTCTAACTCTTCCGCAAATACCAGCAGCAGTTCTTCCGTTGCCATCTCTGGTTTAACAGACCCAGGGTCTGCGGGAACGGTTGAACAAGAAAATGTGGTGGTTCCCATTGCGCCCACCGCTGCCGTTTTTACCTATAGCATTGCCGATGGGGAAGATTGCTACTATGAAATTTATATCGACGATGAGGAATCACCCAGCGATGCGGGTACCTATACCGGCCCTAAACGTGGCACCTATGACGTAACCGGAACGCTTTCTTTTATGACCAGCCGCCCCAGCGCGGTAACGCTTAAAGTAGATGGCAAAGAAGTTGAAATGTCAGATGGCGATGGAGACGGCATTTATATCTACATTGTTGACTTTTACCAAATTCTTGAAACGTGGAAAGAAGAAAACGGCCAAGCATAACGCTTAACGGCACGAAAAAGTTTACAATAGTAACCCCTTACCAGAAAGGCTTAAACATGGCAAAAGAATCAAGTTTCGACGTAGTATCTTCCGTGGATATTCAAGAAGTAGATAATGCGTTTCAACAGGCAAAACGTGAGATTACCCAGCGTTACGATCTTAAGGATTCGGGTGCAACCATTGATTTAGACAAGCAAGCGAAAACCATTACCGTTGCTGCCCCTGCCGATTTCGTAGCAAAGCAGGTTATTGATATTGTGAACACTAAAATTATCAAGCGCGGCATTGAACTTACGGCATTGAAATGGGGAAAGCCCATTGCGGCAACAGGGCAAAGTGTTCGCATTGTTGGCCAGATTATTGAAGGTATTGACAAAGAGACTGCGGGTAAAATTAATAAAGATATTAAAAATACCAAAATCAAAGCAAAAGTGCAGATAGAAGGCGATAAACTGCGTGTTTCTTCCGCATCACGCGATGCGCTTCAAGAAGTCATTGCTTTTCTGAAAACGCAAGATTATGGTCAGCCTTTGCAATACGTGAATTATCGCTAAGAGTGGTTTGCTTCATGAACAATAACAAAACGGCATCGGTTGCTTTTGTAACGTTAGGGTGCGCCAAAAACGAAGTTGATACCAACAATATGAAAGAGCGCGTGCTGCAAGCAGGGTACGCTCTTGTAGATGACCCTGCAAGCGCGCAAGCAATTGTGGTGAACACCTGCACGTTTATTCAAAGCGCCACCGAGGAAAGCCTTGATTCTATTTTTGAGCTGGCGGGGCTTCCCGAACTTGCAAGCGGAAAGGCAAAGCTTATTGTTGCGGGTTGTATGCCTGCACGCTATGGGCAAGATTTGCAAAGCGAGCTCACCGAAGCCGATGCGTTTTTACCCTGCGCCGAAGAGGAAAATATCGTTTCTGTTTTAGAAGAACTGATAGGGAAGCCTTCTGAGTGTTCGCCTGCAAAGGCATCTGAAGAGGCACTTTGTCATGCGGTGAGCCAATACGTGAAAATTTCCGATGGCTGTGACCGTTTTTGTTCTTATTGCGCCATTCCTTATATCAGAGGGCGTTATCATTCTTTTTCGTTTGAGCACATTAACGCAAAGGTGCAAACGGCACGCGAACGCGGGGCAAAAGAAATTGTTCTTATTGCGCAAGACACCGGCAGATGGGGGCAAGATTTCCCCGAGCCTTGTTCGCTTGCATGGCTTATGGGCACATTGGCAGAGCGCTACCCCGATACGTGGTTTCGCGTTATGTATTTACAACCCGAGGGCATTACCGATGAGCTTTTGCACGTTATGGCAAGCCACCGCAATATTTGTTCGTATTTAGACATTCCGCTTCAGCATGTAGACCCTGATCTTTTGCATGCTATGAACAGAAAGGGCAGCGCTTGGGAGTTTGCCCAGCTGGTAGCACATATTAAAAGTATGGTTCCGGGGGTGGTATTGCGCACCACCCTTATTGCGGGCTTTCCCGGTGAAACCGATGAGCAATTTGAAGCGCTTTGCGACTTTGTGGATGAAGGCTACTTTGATTACGTGGGTGTTTTTGCATATTCACAAGAAGAAGGAACGCGCGCCGCAAAGCTTCCCCAGCAACTTGATGAAGATGAAAAAGCCGAGCGCGCTCAGCGCCTGCGTGATTTAGCCGATGCGGTTTGTATTCCTCGTGTTGCTGCGCGCTGTGGCCAAACCATGGATGTTTTAGTTGAGGGCTTTGAGGAAGACGGCCAGCTTTTTGGGCGTGCCATGTGTCAAGCGCCCGAGGTAGACGGCGTGGTATATGTTGAAGATGCGCCTGTTGGCTCGGTTGTTTCGGTGGTAATTACCGATACGCTTCTTTATGAGATGGAAGGCGAGTACGCCCATGAGTAGTTCATCGGCAAAAATGTGGACACCAGCGAATATTGTTACCATTATTCGCATTATTGGTATTCCGTTTCTGGTGGTGGTTATGCTTGCCCCCTGGGAGCAACTTTTTGCCAATGCCAGTGCCGTAGCCCAGGTAAAGCCATGGGTTTCCGCTTTCTTCTTTTTAGTGTTATCGTTCTCCGATTTTTTGGATGGCTATTTAGCACGCAGCCGAAACGAGGTTACCAATTTTGGCAAATTCATGGATCCTCTTGCCGATAAACTGCTGGTAGCTGCCGCATTTTTGGTAATGATTCAAACAAGGCTGCTTCCTGCTTGGGTACTACTTATTGTACTTTTCCGTGAGTTTTTGGTATCGGGGCTGCGCATGATGGCAGCATCGTGTGGGCAGGTTATTGCGGCATCGTGGTACGGGAAAGCAAAAACCGTGACCCAGATGATTGCAATTGTGCTTTTCATTTTGATTGACGCGTTGCCCGCCCTACTGGGAAGCGCCTGGCAAACCCCCGTTTTTTATGCCGCATGGTTCATGCTTATTGTCTCGCTTGTTCTAACTATCTTGTCCATGGTTGATTATTTTGCGAAAAGCAAATCGGTGTTTTTCGATGAACCGGCGAGCGCTAAGGATGCTCCTTGCGAACCTTCCACCAGTGGTGATGTCTTAGAACATGCAGAAGAAGTTGAAATTATAACGCTTCCAAATGATGCGCTTGACCTTCCCTTGGTTTCCGCAAATGCGCTTTATTCCCTTGCACAGGATACATTAGAAAAGGCACGCAATAAAAAGCTTTCGTTAGGCACAGCAGAATCACTTACCGGTGGTTTTATTTCGGCAACACTTACTGCAGTTCCGGGAAGTAGCAGCACCTTTGTGGGAGGCATTGCAAGCTATGCATTTTCTGCAAAAGAGCAGCTTTTAGGAGTAGAAGCCGCGCGGCTTGATGCCGAAGGAGCCGTAAACGATTGGACCGCCACCCAAATGGCTTGTGGCGCTCGAAAGGCTCTAGCCTGCGATATTACCGTTGCGGTTACCGGAATCGCAGGCCCTGGTGGGGAAGAACCGGGAAAGCCGGTTGGTACGGTATGGACTGCCGTTGCCTCTTCAAAGGGATCGCATGCGCGAAAATTTGAGTTTTCAGGTACCCGGGAAGAAGTGCGCATAAAAACAGTAGAGGCTGCGTTACTTCTTATACAAG
>CAVDDP010000139.1:0-5404 GCA_963607695.1 Hallerella sp. | reverse complement strand
ACGCAATTTCTGCCAGCTTTTTGCCAATAACGGGGCGTGCAAAAGCGGTTCCCAGCAAATACGATTCGTATTTTGCATCCATTTTAAGTGCGGGAACAATTACTTCATCGCACATCTCATCAATCAGATCGGCAACAATAAGCTTTGAAGCACCTGTTGCCAGCGCTTTTTCTTCCAAGCCTTCCAATTCATCGGCTTGTCCCACATTGCCTGAAACCGCAATAATTTCAGGGTTGTTGTAGTTTTCCTTTAGCCAAGGAATAATGATAGACGTATCCAGGCCGCCCGAATACGCCAGCACTACTTTTTTAATGTCTTCTTTTGCCATGGTATCCTCCAATAAAGAACCGTGAATGAAACGAAACCACCATACTGCAAAAAGAGCCCGGATAACCGGGCTCACTGAAAATCCAAAAAAACGAAGGACCGCTTTGAAATTTTGAGGAAGCGGTACCTTTACGCTTTATGCCCTTTACGCTTGCAGAGCCTTTTTGGAAATCTCAACCAAAGCAGCAAAGGCAGGAGCATCGGCAACAGCCATATCGGCCAAAACCTTGCGATCAAGTTCTACGCCAGCCTTCTTTAAACCGTTCATAAAGGTGCTGTAAGACATGCCGTTAATACGAGCTGCAGCATTGATGCGGGTAATCCACAAACGACGGAACGCACGCTTTTTGTTGCGGCGGTCACGGTACTGATACTGCATGGATTTCATGACCTGCTGCTTTGCGTTCTTGTAAGAACGAGACTTCATGCCATAGTAACCACGAGCACGGGAAAGAACAGTGCGGCGCTTTTTACGCGCAGAAACAGAACGTTTAATACGAGCCATAAAGAATCACTCCTTAGAAACTAGCGAAGACCCAAATTGCGCTTGATAACTTTGTAGTCAGCAGGTGCAATCTCAGTTTCGTGACGGAAATTACGTTTACGTTTTGAGCTTTTCTTAGTCATGATATGGCTCTTAAAAGCTTTGGAGCGTACCACTTTACCGCTACCAGTTACGCGGAAGCGCTTTGCGGTACCGCGATGAGTTTTCATCTTAGGCATTTTTAACCTTCCTTCTTTGCTTTACTTGGTTTCCTTGTTCTTTTCTTTCTTCTTTGCCGTTGAAGGCAAAGGAGCAATCAGCATATGCATGTTGCGACCTTCCATTTTTGGCTGCTGTTCAATGGTCGCTATATCCTTCAAATCATCCGCGAGCCTCTCGAGGATGGAAAGACCAATTTCAGGGTGAGCCATCTCGCGACCACGGAACATGATGGTAATTTTTACCTTACAACCATCTTCCAAAAAGCGAATAACGTGGCGCTTTTTGGTGGTGTAATCGCCCACATCAATTTTGGGGCGAAACTTCATTTCCTTGATCTCAATCTTGCTCTGGTTTTTGCGCGCCTGTTTTGCTTTAATGGCCTGCTCATACTTGAACTTGCCATAATCCATAACGCGGCACACCGGAGGTTCAGCGTTGGGTGCAATTTCCACCAAATCAAGCCCAGCGTTGTCGGCAACACGTTGCGCTTCGGTAACCATGTAGATTCCCATTTGCGCCCCATCGTAGCCAATCAGGCGGCACTCACGCGCCGTGATTTGCTCATTAATCCTTGGTTCCTGAGCTGCTATTGAACTCACCTCTCTTTTATCAAACCAACTTCTTGTTAGCTTTCTGCAAGCTTATTGCAAGCTTTCGAACTGTTACGCCACATGAAAAAACCCGCACACAAGCGGGTTCACATCAATCTCAAAAAAAGATATTCATGCAACCCATCAGCTTGCGCCGAACCAGGTGGGGGTTTACCCTCTTGTTTTGCAACTTCTGAATAGTAGCACCGTGTTTTTGGTATTGCAAGAACTTTTTTACCTAAGGGGAAATTTCTGCACACATAGCGCCCTTTATTTGTTATCATGGGTTGCGCTGTTTTGAGAGCGGCAAAACGTTGTGAATGCGCCAACATGCATTTCAGCCCGTTGCCCCTTCCCTTTTCAGCGAATCATAAGCGTGCGGGCGTGGCGGAATTGGCAGACGCGATGGTTTTAGGTGCCATTCTTTCGGGGTGAAGGTTCGAGTCCTTTCGCCCGCACCAGTTTACATGTTTGGCCAGCCTTTGAGCTGGTTTTTTCTTTCTTCTAAGGCAATCTCACATGGCGAAAGGACGAAGAACCTCCGAAAAAAATACCCTTGGAGGAAAGCATTCGCCTCAAGCTTCCTCCAAGGGCATTTCAAAAATCTATCGACAGCTTCCCCTTAATTAGAACTCTCTGTGGTGGTGGTACTTACTACCCCCGTGGTGCTGGTAGTAGTGGTTGCACTTGTTGCACCCGCGGTAAGCGCCACCTTTGACACATCGATAGTGCTACCAAGCCACTTTGTTTCAATAAGATCAAGAATTCCGTTTGTTTGAAGCTGCTCAAGCGTAGAGCTTAACTTTTGTTGCAGCTCAGGATTGGTGGAAATCGTAACACCACAATACCCGCCGGGCGTTTGCATCATGCCCACAATATGAGCGTCTACCCCGGCAGACTTTGCTGCATACGTGCCCACCAAAACATCGGCGGCAACATAGTTTGCCGTGCCGCTGGAAAGGGCCTTAAACGCCGATTTCAAGTCGCTTTCGCTGCTTAACGTGCAGTCTTCAAATTGAGAAACTACTGTCCATGCGCTCATAGAGCTTGATTGCGCCGCAATAACCGACCCGCTTGCTGGCGTAGAAGATGCGCTTGCGTCCAGCGCAAAAAGCGCCATTCCTTTTTGAAGGTAGTTAGAAGTTTTTGCCAGGTTAGAGCTGGCAGTTGATGAATCGTAGCCCAATGCAATATCAATTTTGCCACTTTGAAGCGAAGTAAGCGGGTCAGAGCCTACATCTACCACTTCCAGCTTTAATCCCCATTCATCGGCAATAGAGGCAGCAATGTCTACGTCTATGCCCACAATTTTAGAGGACTGCCCGGCTAATGGTGGGTTGGAAGTGTTCACGCCCACGCGCAAGGTGCCATCCACGCCAATGGTAGGTGAAGCTACCGTAGCTGTTTTGCTTTCAGGAACATAAGTTTCTTTATTAAAGGGGTTATCGCAGCCGGAAAGAATGCCCGCTACTCCTAAAGCAAGCACACAAGCAAGCACTAAACAAATACCACGTTTTCTCACGTTAAGCCTCCTGTTTTGCCAACAAAAAATGCTTCTTTCGTCTGACCTAGTCTTTGCCCCCACACTCGCATACCGGGGCGGAGCGCTAACCCCTTACCCTCTCGCTCGTGCGACCGTATGCCGCTTATCAACGAGCGGTACGACTTATCTCTAGAGCGCGCCATGCTCAGCAACATGCATTGCCTTACGTGGATCCTTTTGACCGCGCCTGCCATGGAATTGGAAAGGTGCAGCCGCGCGTGGCGCATGTACCAGCAAAACGCGCGTTTGCCTTTCCGCAACTACAGACCCGAAAGAAGCAATGTTTGATTCTAACAGATACCCCTACTACTTTTGTAGTCTGTAGCATAAAAGCAAAAAATCAAAATGAAGGGGAAGCTGTTGGCGCACAGGCCGAAAAAACGGCTGCTCGAAAGCGACTGCTGGATTTTTGTAAGGGCGAACAGCGCTTTTGAGAACTTTCTGCGAGCTTTTTGTACACGTAAAGGCGCATTTTGAAGACTTTTTGCCTACAAGCACCCCCTGTTTTGATAGCTTTTTGAAAACTTTGGTTCCTAGAATAACGCCATGAAACAAAACGAAATTGAATATCAAATGCTGCAGAAGAAGCTTGCGCATGAGCCTTCGCTGTTTTCTTTTACCCTTGAGCACCTTAAAGAGGCAGCGTTGGAACTTGCGTGGCCAACGCGCTGTGCCATATGCGATGAACCAGGAAGTCTGGTATGCGAAGCGTGCAAGAAATCCCTGCTTTTTTGTGACCCGTGGCTTGCCTGCCCCCACTGCGGCGCTCCTTTTGGCAAAGATCAATGCTGTGAGTGTAATTCCTACACGCGCGGTAAGCGGGGGCTGCAAAACACGCAGCCCTTTTACTGCACAAGCTATGCTCTTTTTACCGAAGAGAGCGGCTCTATAATAAGATGCTACAAAGATGCTGGTGAGCAGCGCTTATCCTCTTTTATTGCCGCGTGTATGCAAAGTGCTTTGTCTCCCGAAACCTGGCAGCGCTACAATGCCATAACGTTTATTCCTAACTCAGAGCAGGCATATGCAAAACGAGGTTTTGACCACATGGAAGCCATTGCCCGCATTATTGCCAACGCGCAACAGCTTCCCCTGCTCTTTGCTTTTGAGCGACCTCAAACAAGCGATCAAAGAAAGCTTAGCAAGCAGCAGCGCTTAGAAAACCTTACCCGCTCTTTTCATCTGCGCTCGCAGCTTCATGCGCTTGCGCTTCCCCCACGCATTCTGGTGCTCGATGACGTTATGACCACCGGCGCTACCCTTCGCGCTGCCGCAAGCGCACTTAAAAGCAGCGGGGCGCTTTCGGTAGAAGGCCTCACCTTTGCACGCGTGGTTTAAGGTGCCCCTTCAGGTTGTGTGTGGTGGGCACGCGCTTTTGTTGAAACGCTTACGTTTAAGCACAAAGCGCATGTATGCTTGCGCTACAATGAGCACACGCAAAAATTCAGAGAAAGGGTTTCTATGGATGCTTACAAGCAAGAATTCATTGAATTTATGGTTCAAAGCAACGTTTTAAAGTTTGGAGAATTCACGCTGAAAAGCGGGCGCAAGTCGCCGTTTTTCATGAACGCCGGCGCTTATGTTACCGGTGAGCAGCTTTTGAAGCTGGGCCGCTATTATGCGCAAGCCATTGAAAAAGCCTATGGGCTTAACTTTGACGTGGTGTTTGGCCCTGCTTATAAAGGCATTCCGCTTTCGGTTATTACCGCCATTGGCATCCATGAGCTTTATGGGAAAGAAGTGCGCTACTGCTCTAACCGCAAAGAGGCAAAAGACCACGGCGCCGATGCTGGTATGCTTTTAGGCAGCGAGCTTCACGATGGTGACCGCGTAGTTATTGTAGAAGACGTTACCACTTCCGGCAAATCCATTGATGAAACGTACCCGCTTTTGAAAGCTGCTGCAAATGTGGAAGTGTGCGGCCTTATGGTTTCGCTTAACCGCATGGAAGTAGGAAAAGGGGGAGAGAAATACGCCCTTGACGAGGTGTCCGAGAAATATCACTTCCCCACTGCCGCTATTGTTGATATGGCAGAAGTAACGGAGCATCTTTACAACAAAGAATGCTGCGGGCGCATTGTTATCGATGACACTATCAAAGCCGCCATCGACGAATATTACAAACTGTACGGCGTTCAGGCGTAGGAATCTTTCAGGGCAAGGGGGCGAAGGGTATTCGCTCACGGTCCTGTGCTTGATTTTCGTGGTGCTGCGCTTATACCACGAAAATCTGCGTGC
>CAVDDP010000138.1:0-5428 GCA_963607695.1 Hallerella sp. | reverse complement strand
TTGCTGTTCAGTATTACGTAATGTACGGCAGCTCGCACGTAGGCGAGTAAGCAACGTTACAGCAAAGATACAATCAAGGGGCTTCCGGGGTTTCACCCGGGAGCTCCTTTTTGTGCTGTCGGTTAAGCGGAAGGGGGCGAAGGGTTGAGCGAACTCCGCACGAAGATTTTCGTGATATAAGCGAAGCATCACGAAAATCGAGCACAGGACTGTAAGCGAACACCCTTCGCCACCTTCCGCCTTCTGTGTTTGCACGCATATGCGTTTTATTTTTTTGCATCTGAACAGGCGTTTCTTAATTTTTTTTACAACGGGCTCCTATTTGTAACAAGAATTTACCGTACAAAATTCCATGCGCTTAAGTGTGCTATTTTCCCAACGGGAAGAGTATGCGCTCATGTGTATTTTGCGCTTGTTAGCAGCCCTTGGTGCGCGGCAATTCGGCCGTGCTACGGCAAGTACCTATGCACGTTGCTGCTCTTTTCTAAGACATGAAGGACATCAGAAAAAAAGAAAGGAGCTTCGATGAGTACATCGAAAAACACCTGGCAGCAAAAAGCTTTGTCGCTTTTTCTGGTTTTCGTTCTAGTGTTGGGCTTGTCTCCCTTTGGCACCACCACGCTAGCTTACGCAGACCCTGCTTCAGGTACAAGTGAAAGTACTTCTTCTTCAGAAGCTATTTCTCAGGAAAGCGAAAATTCCACGGTAGGGGAGGATTCGCTTTTTACGTTAACAGATGCAGCTGCTACGGCACAAGCCGCTGAACAGGCCACTACGGCACAAGCAGCTGAACAAGCCGGCAGCGCGCAAGCCGCCGAAGCGGACGATACTGCGCTGGCAGCAAGCGAAGTAGAGCAATCAAGCGTAACCCTGAAGGGTTTTCATTCTGCTCAAATTAACTCGGGAAAATTGTACACGTACACTAACGGTGTGAAGGGCGAAACAGACCTGTTGGCCAATTCAACCTTAGTGAGTGACGCCAATAGCTATGGCGGCTCCATGTACGAGAATGTTCAACTTGCCCCTGGTGATTACTGGGTAGAAGGTTTTGATGCTTCGGGCAACAATAACGGCGGTTGCAAAATTGTTGTTGCAAATGCAGAAACGCAAGCAATCACGCTTCACCGCGTGTATGAACTTGGCGCCACCAATAGCGGCTGGGTTAAAGACACCGACTACTCCATAACGCTGAAGGTAACCGACGCAGCGGGCAACGATCGTCAATCGACTATTGGTAGTGGTGTTTCGAATGGAAGTGCCTGCAGCACAGCGGTGTTTGTAGAGGGCGATGCTATTGAGGCAACCTTTACTCCTTTGGGAGAAAAGGCCGAAACGTATATTCCCACTACGGTAACAAAAACTTCCACGAATACCACCAGCAATATTTACGTTACTGCTTCTATTCCGCAAGGAATTTCACTTACTATTACGGCACCCGCTGGGTCTACCATTTCCGTAGGCGATTTTTCAAGCTACTATATTTATAAGTTCTACGATGCCGAAGAAACAAAGGCAGATGATGCTGGCAATGTGGTTTCATCGTACAAAATACCGGCATCTTATTTGGGTCAGCGTTTCTATCGCGTGCAAAACCCTAATGGGGTAACGTATTGGAAGTTTGACCAGATTAAAGAGTCAAAAGATATAACAGTATCGGCAGACGATATTCATTTGAACGACTCTTCCTTTACCAAAGATACCGTGTATCGCTTTGATAAAAATACCTACGACGTTGGTAACATTTATATGAATATCAACGGCGAAGGGTATATGAACATGAATGCAGGCGAAACATACGAGCTTAATATGTTCCGCAACTGGCAGGCCATTGATTCGTTCTATAACGCGAAAATTGCAGTGCCTGACATGCATTATCAGGTAGTGGATTTCAATGGCAACGAAAGCGATGTTGTTTCTATTACCCCTGATGAAAACAATAGTTCCGTGGCAACCATGAAAGCCGAAAAAGCAGGTACTGCCGTTGTGTTGGTAACGTACGATGCCATGGTAGATACCGCAGGTCAAGGCGGCACCGATTTCTCGGCAATTTGGCCAGAGTTAACGGGTGTGTTTGTGGTTTCCGTTGGCGCCGATGGCACTTCTATTGAAACGAACATGACCATGAACCGCGCCACTTCCAGCGCTACCAACCTGGATGCCGAGCACGACACCTTGTATTACCTGGGAACCGAGGGCGCTTCGTACACCTTTACTCCTGAAGAAGGATGCACGGTGAGCGTTGCGCGTTCTACGGTAAGCAACACCGCTTTATCGTTTAATGGCTTTTCAACCAGCGACGTTACGGTTGATGCAAAAACAGGCGCCGTAACTGTATCAAAACTTACCACGGGCCGCCACATTATTAAAGTGGAAAAGAACGGCGTGGCAAGCTATCAGGTTATCAATGCTCGTCAGGCAACCGTGAGCATAACCGATGCCGATGGCAAAACCATTGATGAAACAAATAAAGCCAAAGCAGGGCAAACCGTTACGCTGCAATTTGGCAATTTGCTGAACCCCTGCGAGAAACTGTCGGGCATTTATAACCGCAATACCAAGCTTACGTATACCGGTGCCGATGGCGCAACGTTTGCTTCTAACGCTGGTGGTTACTTTGGTGTGTATGACTTTGCAGGAAATAGTGAACGTCAGAAAATGACGGTGACCATTCCGAAATACTGGTCCAATGAGCCATATACGCTTTCAACAGGTGTTTTACAAAGCACGGGTTTTGGCTCGCAGCCGGGTGCTCACCGCGGGCTTCGCTATGCAACAGGCAAAGCGGCACAAACAAGTGCTCCTCAGGTGGGCGGCGTGTTAAGCGCCCTGCCCAATGTTTCTATTGAAGTTTCTGAAACGCAGTTCATTACGGGCAAAATGGTGTTCAAAGATGAAGCAGGCAACACTATTGACAGCTCAAAAGTGAGTGTTGAGCTTACCGATGCCGATGGAAACGTGCGTACAACGGCACAAGACGGCACGTTTACGGGCTTTGCGGAAAGCTACAGCTTCCAAACCTATGCAGCGGGCTACGTTTATCAAACAGGTAGCGTAGAGCTAACCGAAAGCGGCGAAAACGTTTTCACCGTAACGCTTGAAAGCGCTGCAGAAACAGGCTGGGATGGCAAGACAACAACCGAGCCCAGCAAAGATGCCAATGGCACCTACCTTATTTCTACCGGTAGCGAAATGGCATGGTTCTCGCTGCAGAATCAAAACGGAGTTGCCGTAACCGGAAAACTGGTGGCAGATATTGACCTTGCAAGCTATCCGTGGAATAACACCAGCTCAAGCAGCACTGTTGCTACGGTTCTGGATGGCAACGGGTACAAAATTGTGGGCCTGAACGCAACAAATGGCTTGTTTGGTTCGGTGGGGGATGCTTCTCATATTTCGAACGTGAGCGTTTATGGCTCTATCAATAACGGCAATGGCAGCGTGGGTGGCATTGTAGGTGCTGCTGCGGGTAAAAATACCGTAATTGAGAGCTGCTTTAACTACGCCACCTTTACCGATTGTCATCAGATTACCGGTGGCATTGTAGGAAAAGTTACGAATGCTACCGTAAAGAATTGCGCTAATTATGGCGAAGTTTCTGGCGGAAGTTTCGTTGGTGGCATTGCAGGCCAGCTTGAGGGTACGGCTACCATTCTTTCTTGCGCCAATAAAGGCAAGGTAAGCAGCGGAAATCGTACGGGTGGTATTGTTGGCAGCAGCGAGAGCGCTGCAAGCATTACGAACTGCTACAACATTGCTGCTATTTCTGGTACCGATACTACCGGCGGCATTGTGGGTAAGTTTGTATGTTCTTCTGGCTCTGATGCTGCGGTGCTTGCCGATTGCTATTCAACAGGCGCCATAACGTCAAGCGGGTCAAACAGCGTGGGTGGCGTTGTAGGAACATACGAAGCCGCAAACACTAATGTTTCGCGTGTGTACTACCTGGATTCTTCCGCTTCGAAAGACCCTGTTGCGCAGGCTTTGACCACAACCGAACTTAAGCAACCAGAAATCACGCTTTCCAATGAAGGCTTTGGTCTAACGTGCGACGGGTATCCTCGCCTTACCTGGGAAGATGCCACCTTCCATATAATGGGAACCGCTACAAGTGTGGTAGCTCCCACCTGCACCGATAAGGGTTATTCTACCTACAAGTGCTCGCGCTGCGGTAGCGCTATTGCGGCAACGTATGTGGAAGCGCTGGGCCACGATTTCTGCGGTCACACCGATAACAATGCAGAGTGCAGCGATTGCGTGTACACGGCTCCTACCTGCACGCAGGATGGCTCGGTTGTTCAAACGTGCCGCCGCAGCGGTTGCAATGAAACAAACACCGTGGTAGTTCCCGCAACGGGGCATACGGAAGACACGGCGCAAACCGTTGCTCACGAGGGCTATAAGACCTGCGTTTGCAGCACGTGTGGCGTAACGTATACCGTTGGCGTGGGAACCCTTCTTGCGCAGGTAACACTTCCCAATCAGGGGCTTCAGGCTGCTTCTGAAACCTTAGATGAAAGCTATGCGTGGGCATACAATGCCAACGCGGATCGTATTGAAAGCCAGAACTACGATAAGGACTCTACGACTGCAAAGGCTTCCGTAACGTTTACGTTTGACACCGACACCATTGTGTCGTTTGCCTACGGCGTGTCTTCCGAGTGGGGCTATGACAAGTTCACCGTAAAGCAAACGGTGGGGGATATCACTACCAATGTGGTAAATGCCATTAGCGGCGAAAACACGGGCACGTTTAGCGCCCGGTTTGAAGCCAATACGGCCTACACGTTGAGCTTTGAGTACGCCAAAGATTCTGGCTCGAAAAGTGGGCAAGACAAAGCCTGGATTAGCGATTTTGAGATTCAAACGGCTCCTGTTTTGGTGGAAGGCGTAACGTTGAATGCAAGTGAGCTTGCATTAGGCGTGGGCGAGAGTGCAACGCTAAGTGCAACTATTGCTCCTGAAAATGCTGCCGACAAAACGCTTACGTGGTCAAGCGATGCCGAAGCTGTTGCTACCGTAGAAAATGGTGTGGTGCGCGCTGTTGGCGCAGGTACCGCGCACATTACCGTAACGGCTACGGAAGGCAAAACGGCAACATGCGAAGTAGTGGTGCTTGAAACCTCCCAGCGTGGTGACGCAAACAACAGCGGCAAAATTAACATTGTGGATGCTCAGATAATCTACGACTTAGGCAATGGTGTCTATGGCGAAGATTACGCGAAGTATCCGCTGCCTGCCGGCTGGAATTTGAGTGCACTTGTTTGGGCTGCTAATGTGAATACCGACGACGCAGTTGATGCTGTTGATGCATTTGCTGTTCAGTATTACGTAATGTACGGCAGCTCGCACGTAGGCGAGTAAACAACGTCACAGTAAAGATACAATCAAGGGGCTTCCGGGGTTTCACCCGGGAGCTCCTTTTTGTGCT
>CAVDDP010000137.1:0-5520 GCA_963607695.1 Hallerella sp. | reverse complement strand
GTTCACGCACTCCCAATCTTTAGAAAATGCCGTCTAGCACCTCGGCAATTTCATCAATGCTGATGGGTTTAATGATGTGGCCGTTCATGCCAGCGGCAAACGCCTTTTGCCTGTCCTCTTCAAAGGCATTGGCAGTCATGGCAACAATGGGGATGTTCGCTTTTCTGTTGTCGGGCAGGGTGCGAATTTCGCGCGTGGCGGTATAACCATCCATCTTGGGCATTTGAATGTCCATAAGTACCAGGTCATACTTATCGGCAGGGGCGTTATCAATGGCCTCCACGGCAACGTCGCCATCGTCTACGCTGTCGATGGTCATGCCCGTTTCTTCCAGAATAGCCACGGCAAGCTCACGGTTCAGCTCGTTGTCTTCAACCAGCAAAATGTGCTTGCCCGTGTAATCGTATCGTTTCTCTTTCAACTCTTCTTCGTGCTCATACTCGCTTACCACAGGCTGAGTAAGCACTTCTCGCAGCTCAGACATAAAGATTGGCTTTGATACAAACGCGGTAACGCCTGCAGCGCGCGCTTCTTCTTCAAAATCGGCCCAATCATAGGCGGTAAGCACAATAATGGGCACTTCTTCGTTAATAACGCGGCGAATGCGTCGCACCGCCTCTATGCCGTTCATGTCGGGCATTAGGTAATCAATAATGTAGGCCTTGTACTCGTCGTTTGCTTCGGCGGCATCTTGGGCACGCACTACAGCCTCGGTACCCGACGCGCACCAATCGGGGCGCATTTGAATATCGCGCAGCATTTTGCTTACGCTGCGGCAGGTGTTCAGGTCGTCATCTACAATAAGAGCGCGGGCACCCAAAAGCTCGGGGATGGGCTCGTTTTCCACATGCTCTTTTGCCAGGCGCAGGTTGAGCGTTACCGTAAACTTTGAACCCTTGCCCTCTATGCTTTCAACCTCTATTTTGCCGCCCATCATGTCCACAATGTTTTTCGTAATAGCCATGCCCAGGCCGGTGCCCTGAATGCCACTTACGGTGGCAGAGCGCTCGCGCGAGAACGTGTCGAAAATGTGGTCCACGAAATCGGGCGACATGCCCATGCCGTTGTCTTTAACGGAAAGAATGAACGATGCGTAATGCTTTTTGCGGCACGGCTTTTCAATAAGGCTAATAATAATGTCGCCGCCGGGCTGGGTGAACTTAATGGCGTTACCCACAATGTTTAAAAGCACCTGGTTCAGGCGCAGTTTATCGGCAACAACGTCTTCGTGTTCAACGTCCTGGGTGTCAATGTATAAGTTCTGATTGCGTGCGCCAATAAGCCCTTGAATCATAGTGCGCAAATCGTGTAGCAAATCGGGCAGGTGAATAGGCTTTTCATCAAGCTTTACCGTGCCGCTTTCAATGCGGCTCATGTCCAGAATGTCATTGATAAGGCTAAGCAAATGCGTGCTTGACGTGCTAATTTTACTCAGGTAATCCTGCACCTGTACCTGGTCGTTAATGTGGGTTTGCGCAAGCGCGGTAAAGCCAATAATGGCATTCATAGGCGTGCGAATGTCGTGCGACATGCTGTTCAAGAATGTGGACTTTGCCTTGCTTGCCTGCTGCGCCGCCGCTAAAGCGTTTGCAAGTTGTTCCTGCTGCTCAAGCTCTTTAACTTTTTCAGTAGTGCAATCGCGCGCAACATACAATACTTCTTTTGCAACGCCTTCTTCATTGCGCTTTTTCACAATGAAACGCGCCTGAAACCACCTGCCAGCAGGGTTTTTGTATTCCTGCGATACGGTGTTAACATCGGCAAGGCGGTCTGCCAGCGTGTTCAAATCTAAGAAATCACTCATAGCAGGGCGCATTTCTTCTACCATGAAAGCAGAAAGAATACTCTCTTTCACATCGTCAAAATTACCGCCCGTGCCAGCTACTTCGCCCATTAAACTCACGCTGGTAAGCACGTCGTAATGGTGCGTGTCAATATCGGCTCTAAAAATGGTGGAGTAAATGGTAGACAACGAAGAAATAACTTCGGCATGTTCGCGCTCGCCGCGCAAATGCGCTTCTTCAAGCTCTCTTCGCGCTTTTTCCTGATCTACATGCTCTTCAATAATGGCATCAATGTTTTGGAAGCCGGCAACAAGGTAATTTTCATCGTCTATTCTGTTGTAGTTATACTGGCAATAATGAACCTGGTCATTTAGAAGAACGCGGTAGTTCCCCGAGTATTCCGTTTGCGTGGCAAAAACTTCGCGAAGCTTTTCAATGCTCGCTTTTTCCATGAGCATATCTTTGTCGTCGGGGTGAACGCATTTCAAAACAAAGTGCTTCATAACCTGCGAATACGATAATAATTCGCGGTTTTCCCGTATCATATTCTCAGGCACGGTGCCATCTTGCTTTAACACCTGCGCGGTGTCTTGGCTCAAGTTAATAAGAAGCACGTTTTGGTAGTTGCGCGCAAAAACCTCAAAAACCGATTGATATTTGCCTTCATCCAAAAGCTCAACGGCAAGAATAACGTGAAGCAATCCGCCGTCATTGGCAACGTCTTCCCGAATAAAATGCAAACGACACAAGCCTGAACAAGCACTGTCAAAATACGTTGAAATATGCTTTTTACCTTGCATTCTTTCTTCAAGCGTGCCCAGGTTCAAAAAGTCGCGCGCCGACCGATAGCTTTCTTCGGTTGCCAGCGCCTTAACCACTTGCTCTTCGTTTTTTGAATAGCAATCGGTAGTGGTAAGCAGATGCTCTTGAATTTGATTGGTGGCTTTAACCACGGTAAACGTATCTTTTTTGATGTTTATGCGGAACAGGGAAAAATACACGTTTGAAATGGTGGAATATGCATCGTACAGGCCTTTTGTGCGCGATTTCTTTTGCACGGAAACAACTTCTTCGGTGTTTCTGAAACCAACAATAAGGCGAAGTGGCTCGCCCGGCTCTGAAATGCGAATGAACAACACGCTGTAATGCTCAAGCTTGTCGCCGATAGCAACCCGGTACATAAGCTCATACTTCTTTTTGCCATCTGCAAACGTGCGCGTTATGGCTTCGGGAAGCATTTCTTTCAGCAAAGCATCTTTGTCTTCAGGAAACACCCGGGTGTTGGCGTAAACGGTTACCATCTCGGAATAGCAAAAGTCATTGGGGCTGTTTCTAATGCCGTCAACGGTATAGCCCTCAAGCTTTACGGTGGAGCCTCTATCAGCGTTAATGTCTGCCACATACACGTTAAGGTAATCGCCAATCAGCGCTGATATCATTTCAAGCGCAACGTTTGACTGCTGTTGTGCAAGTTGCAACTGGTGCGCGTTTTCTTCTTTATTTGTCACGTAATTACCCCCCCCGCAGCTTTTTTGCCACGGTTTATCGGAAGCTTTCATTATGAGAGTACATACGCCAGAAGTTATACAACTTCAACGCAATTGTTGCAAGAAAAATTGTTTCAGCGTGTGATATTGCGCTTCTAAAAAATAGAGTCCAAAGCCTTCGCAATATCTTCCACATTAACAGGCTTTGAAATATGCGCATTCATGCCTGCCTCAAACGCTTTTCTTTTGTCTTCTTCAAAGGCGTTTGCCGTCATGGCAACAATGGGAATATTCGCTTTTCGGTTGTTGCTTAATGTGCGAATTTCGCGCGTTGCGGTATAACCATCCATCATGGGCATTTGGATGTCCATGAAAATAAGATTGTAGGTATTTTCATTCGCAGCATTCATAATGCTTACCGCTTCGGTGCCGTCGCACGCTTGGTCAACCGCCATGCCAAGCTCTTCAAGAAGTGCTGTTGCAATTTCGCGGTTTAGGTCGTTGTCTTCTACCAAAAGAACACGTTTTCCCTGGTAGTTGCGATGTTGGCGGTGCTCTTCCCGGGTTGCGGTGTGTTCACTTGCTATTTTGAAATCTACCGTAACCACAAATTCAGTACCACAGCCCAATTCACTTTCAACCGTAATGGTGCCGCCCATCATGTCCACAATGTTTTTGGTAATAGACATGCCCAGGCCGGTGCCCTGAACGCCACTTGCCGTAGACGTTCTCTCGCGCGTAAAAGAATCAAAAACGTGCTCTACGAATTCAGGAGCCATGCCTTTTCCGTTGTCTTTCACGCTAAGCTCATACGTAGCATAACCATTGGTTGAACAGGGCTTTTCTGTTACTTTGATAATAATGGTTCCACCGGCACCGGTGTATTTCACCGCATTGCTTGCAAGGTTAAGCAAAATTTGACTCAAGCGCAGTTTATCGCTAATCACGTTTTGATGCACAACATTAAGCAGGTCAATTTGCACGTGTTGCTGCTTAGACGTAATTTGCCCTTGCAAAATAGTGCGCAAATCCTGAAGAATAGCAGGAAGATGAACTTCGCCTTCTTCTAACTTTACCGTGCCACTTTCAATACGGCTCATATCTAAAATCTGGTTAATCAGGCTAAGCAAATGCATGCTTGAAGTCTGAATTTTCTCCAGATAATCCTGCACCAGCTGGGTATCTTTCAGGTGCGTTTGCGCCAGCGAGGTATAACCAATAATGGCATTCATGGGTGTGCGAATGTCATGCGACATGTTACTTAAGAACGTGCTTTTAGCGCGCGTTGCCTGATTTGCCAGCAAAAGCGCGTCTTGCAGCGCCTTTTCCTTCTTCTTCTCTTTTTCTACCGCCAGCAAATGCTCATTTACAATGTCATCTACGTTTTGAAAGCCCAAAATAATCTTTGTGCCCGCTTTATTGACCTTGCTTATGTTGTATTGAAAATGATGCAGCTCACCATTCACTAAGCTGCGATAATTTCCCACCATTTCATCTTGGGTTTTAAGGGTTTCTCTCACGTTTTCAACGGTTATAGTTTCGGCAATTTTTTTCCGATCTTCAGGGCACACAACCGTGTTAATCCACTGATAAAGCACCGCCGCAAACGGGTATTCACGGTAGTCTTCTCTGCCGGGAACTTCCACGTAATCGGCATCCAGCTTAAGCGTGCGCGCCGTTTCTTTCTCAAGGTCGGCAAAGTAAACATTTTTGAAGTTGCGGGCAAGCGTATCAAAAACAAGCAGCTGCTCTTTGAGCCGGTCCTGATACTTTTGCTCAAGCTCTTTGGTTCGTTTTTCCTGCTCTAGGTGCTCTTGAATAATGCCTTCAATATTTTGAAAACCGGCAAGTATGCACCCTTCGGTATCGGTTTTACTCAAATTGTACTGATAATTAATGGTTACTCCGTTAACGAACATGCGATACGTGCCAACATATTCATTTTGTTCTGAAAAAATTTGGCGAAGATGTTCGGCCGAAAGCTCTTTTTGAATTCTTGCCTGGTCATCGGGGTGAACTTGCGCCTCAATCCATTCGTTAAGAAGTGCCACATAGGGAAACGGATCGTTGCCAAAGTCACTTAAGTCCCGGTATTGATATACGTCTTCGTACTTGAGCACCCGTGCTGTTTCGTTGTTCAGATCTACCACGTATAAGTTTTTGTAGTTACGGGAAAGGTTGCGGAAAAGCGTGAGCTGTTCTTGGAGCGCCGTTTTGGTGGGGCACATGGTGTGCGTGCATTCTTCGCC
>CAVDDP010000136.1:0-5612 GCA_963607695.1 Hallerella sp. | reverse complement strand
CCATATTGCTCAACTGTTTTGCGGTAATTGTCAACAATAAGCTGATATGCTTCATCCCAGGTAATTTGCGTCCATGCATCGCGACCTCGGTCTTCCTTTGCACGCTTCATGGGGTGCAACAAACGATCGGGATGATATACATAATCTACGGCCGTTAAACAGCGAACACACAAACGCCCTTTTGAAATGGGGTTTGCTTCGTCGCCCTCTACTTTAATAAGACGACCATCTTTCACGTAGCACTTTACACCACATCCAAGTTTGTGGCAGCCAATGCCACCTGTTGCGGTGCGATACACCGTGGTTCCATCTTCAAGTTGCTCTACGATAGGCGAAATGTTTTCATTGAAATGCAACTGAGGCATATGCGCTCCTTCCCTTTACTCTCTCGTCTTTTTCCTGAACACTTACGCGCATTGGTGTCCCCGATACAAAAACGCATAAGTTTTGAACGTATTTATTTTAGGAAGAAGGGGCGCTGCTTTATGGCATCATCGTGTACACAGTGCGCCATTTTCGTTTGTGCATCATAACTGTGCACAAAGTACAAATGGCTCACTAAGCTTTATTTATGGTAAGAAAGCGCTGAGAAAACGTCAAAGCTAGGCGCTAGCGTATGTACTCCGCAGGATCATAATCGGAATCACGGGGAATATCAGGGCGCACAAGAATAGTGCCATCATTGTTAGAGTCTACTTCGGGGAATTGTTCGTGGGGTGCCTGGTAATCAAGACCTAAAGAAATTCTTATTTGCAGCCCCATTAAAACATACTGACGCTGTAGATAGTCGTCTAAGTCTATGTGATACATGGCCTGTATACGTTTAATGCGGTAAATAACACCATTTCTATGCATATGCGTATTTTGAGCGGTAACGGAAATGCGTCGCTCATTGGCAAGATAATCGGCCAAAACAGCTAAATTATCGGTTCCTTTTTCTTTGTCATCTTCCTCAATACGAGCCACCAACATATGCTGCAGTGCATACCGCTTAAGAAAATCGTTTGCGGAAGGATCGCTCCAATATAACGAGAATGCATCGCGAAACGAGTAAATACAAGGCGAACCTTTCTGGGTTGCTAAAGCTCCGCTCTGCCCCACTTTTCGCAGGTCATTAATAGGAGTTTCATACTCTTCAATAATGCGCAAGGTACGATGCGCATAATAGGTACTTAATAAGCTGTGATAAATATCAGAAAGGCGAATGGTTTGTGCTGTTTTTAATAATTGCGAAGCAAGAGCCTCTTGTATTGCGGTAATAACTTCTTCGTCATTCTCGCCTGCAAACAAAACCAATACGCGTCCCTCAAAAACAAGCGCAAGGCGCATACCAGGGGCATTACCCAACTCTAAAGCAAAAGTAGGAATACGCATTTCATACGATTCATCCCACTGTGCTTCCATTAATACATAAGCGCCTTTGCTGGGAAAACCAATAAGCTCGCACTGATTTTTTACAAAAGACCTGCTTAAGCCTTCATCAACAATTAAATGGAACAAGAAATTTTGATTTTTGGAATCTTTTCTGGTTTCAAGCCCCATACGCCGCTCTAGTGTTTTACTTAAATAGAACGTAAAAAGTTCAATAGCATCAAACGTTCCCGGCGTTAATTTTTCTTGATCCATTTGAAATACAAGATAAGCAGCAAATTGCCCGCAAACTTGCAATGGCTTCGTTACCAGCCCCATGGGAAACAGCTCGCTTGGAGGAAACGTTTGTATGCCTTCGTGCGACAAAGCCTCATTAATAAAATCAATGCCTTCTTTCTCCATGATTTCTTTACGATGATACTTATTCTTTATCAATGATTGCGATACTGTATCAAGCGGTTTTATATGATGAGCATAGGCTATAAGCATATGACTTGCATCGGTAATATGCATGTAGCACCCAAAGAAGTCTTCTGCAACATTAACAAGCGCCTGACATAGGCTAGAAGAACTTACCGCAAGCGCCAGTGTTGCACAAAGTTCCTGCACACCAATAAGGTAGTTGCCTACCTCTACAACCGTTTGTGCAACATCAACCGTTTGTGCCAAAACAACAGCCGTTTTGCCAGAAATTGAATTGGGAAGTGCCGCTTTCCACGTATTAGCCTGGTTTTCATCAATAACAACAAGATACGACTTTAAAGGGTTATCTTTTAATTACAGCGAAACATCGTCTAACGTGCACACGCGCAAGTACGACAAACTGGCATCTTCTTCAGGGGGGCACATTGCCGTTCCTACACGCATAACAGGCACAGAGGATGTGGGCCACTGCAAAACGCAATATTTTCTTTCACGAAGGGCTTCCACAATCATGTTCAAAGTTGCGGATCGCGAATTCATTGCGTGATTGTAAGGATTACTCCAGTACTTCATAGAATGCCCCCTCTGTCTCCCCAAAAATGACGCATTCTATAATATCATCAATGCAAAGTTTCCTTACACAAACAAAGTTAAAATCAACAAGAAGTTACGTTCAGACCCCATGCAGTACGCTTGTTATCTTCTTTTGATAAGGCATTATTACGAAGCTTTTGTAAGGTAGCACCGAATACACATTACCCTGCTGTCGAAGGATCAACAGCAGGGTTTTTGGTCTTATTACGAAGCGCTTGAAACTTGCGTTACACTGCTGGTTTCTTCAGTTTTATTGCCGCGATCCCGTACTGCAAAACCAATTGCCACGGCAATAACGGTTACCGCAATACCAAACACTACCGTTGCGCCCCAAATGGTATCGGGGTCACTTGAGCCGGTAAGGGCAAAAACCAATTGCGAGTAGGGAGAAGCCACAAACGAACCCAGGTTATGGAACACTTCGTTCATACTTAACACACCCGCAACAGCAGCAGGTGACACCCGCAAGCTCATCGATAACGGACACCCAATAGTAACAATGCATCCACCCATGCCAATAAGCGCAGATGAGGCGAACATCACTGGTACAGCATTATCAGACATTCCCATAGCAAACGTCATTACCGCAAAGCCAATGGTTATAACACCAATCCCAAGCGCCATAATAAAGCTGCGCGTAGCGCGAAAGATAATACCAATCGTTAAACCAATCACCATAGAGGCAACCGTAAAGGTAGACAAAATCAAACCAACCTGGTCGGAGCCAATTCCACGCACCGTCATGGAGGTACTTGCATAATTCCACAGCGTTTGCGTCATTACAATGGCTAACAAGTACAGCACCATATGAGCCCAAACATCCCACTCGAATTTAACCGCATGGAAGGTGCTACCTGCTTCATTTTTCTCAATGCCAGAGTCTTCCTCATGGAAAAAGAACATAAACAAAGCCAGGGGAATAAAAGCGAAGGCATAGAACAAAAAGCATAAGCGCCAGTCAATAAGACCTAAATAACCTGCAAGAACCGTGCCAAATGTTGCGCCCAAATTAAACGTAATATTTCCAATGCCAAACCAGTCAGAACGTGTTTTTTCGTCTTTAAACATGCCGCATAAAATAATTTGAACCATAGGAACAAAGCAGCCACGGCCAATACCGATAACAACGCGCGTTACGAGCAAAATCCAAAACGGCGTTCCTAAAGGCAAAACGGCAGGCAGTGCACCACCAATAACAAAGCACAACATGGCAATAATAGAAATGGTACGAAAGCGCATTTTATGCCCAGCTAATACGCCAAAAAATGCTGCCGATACAACTGCAGCCACGTTATTGATGCTAATAAGATACGTAAGCCAATCGGCAGAAACATCGGGATACGCTGCGCCAATGTCGCCTAATACTGAAGAAATAATGGCCTGAGTTGGAGCAAAGAAATAAATAGATAAAACAACAACAATGATACAAAACTGACGGCCAGAAAGACCCTTTACCGGATTAACCACAGCTTCCCCCTCTGTGTTGTATGCACTGTGCTCAGTAACACAGTTCCCCTAATTACCGCTTTTACGGTATGAGCACAGTTTCGCAAGTAGTGAAATTGTGCAAAATATCTATTTAGCCCACAAATAAATTCAATTTTCTGTCATTTATGACAGAGAGGAATGAACACTGAACAGCTTTGGAAAAAAGAAGAAAGAAGGCAACCCGAAAGCTGCCTTCTTTTAAACCTTTATCAGGAAAAACTGACTAATTTTAACTCATTTTTAAAGCGCACTACAGCACCACTCAAGTCACCAAAACCTTGCGCGAAGCAATACCGTTTTGGCAGACTTGAGTAATATTTTAGTGCTATTGAATTTTACCTATCGCAAAAAACGCTAGAAGTATTTTTAGCAGTGCTCCAGCGGAAAATCGCCCAAATTTAAGCTCTTGTCCAAAATCACTTCTTTTGTTACGCCTTGGTATCCTTCAGCCGCAATAGAAATGCTGTACGTACCGCACTCAAGCTTACGGAACCAGAAATCACCGAAATCATCGGATTGGGTGGTTTGCGTTGAGCCATCGGGAAGCGTTAGGGTAATGGTTGCTCCTTCGATAATCTCGTTAGCAGCCGGATCCCATACTTCACCGCCAATGAACAAGTGCGGCATGTTCACGTAATACACATGAGCACCCAGCTCTTCTTCATGTTCATTTTTGAACTCATAACCGCTTGCTGCAAGCTCTTCGGCAAATTCTTCGTATTCACCAAAGCGAAGAGCACCCGGAGCACACAAATCTACACAGTGCGGGAGTTTTCCCTGATCAACCAAGTGCGCACAACCAGTGCATGCCTGAGGGATTTGCAGCTCTTCATTCCAATATACGCCTTCAAACCTATCGGCGATATCCTTGCGTCCCTTCGCTTTCTCAGGAAGAATTACCTGCAAGCCGTCTTCGCGCTCCATAAGAACTTCAGGGGCATATTGGGCAATTTCAGGATTCTGACCGCCAAAATAAGGCCAGTATTCAACGCGCACTTTTGGCAGTTGCCCATGTTCTGTTTGGCTTACCTTGCACCAGAATTGCCCAGAATTCGGCTGAGGCGCCGCAATGGGAGCCCAATCGTTATTGCTATGTTCGTCTTTGCAGGCAATTTGGCAGTTGTAACAGCCACTGCAATGATTTGCATCAAAAACAAATACCTTCATGTCTTTCATCTCCTTAGTTAGTCAAGGTCAAACCATGCGTTTTGCATAACACCGAAATCGGGGTCATAGGGCTTGTTGAATGCCTCGGGGTACTGTGAAGCAAGCTCAAACACATCAACCTTTTCAATGCCAACCAAATACCCTGACGTAACTTCGCCTGCGCAGTTTTTACTTGCAAGCCCCTTAGGAGCAATCAAGTTATTGCATCCGCCGCGGTCACTTTCACCAGGAACAATGGGATCCATACGAGCACCGTGATCCTGCAAAACAGAATGCGGAATAATACGCTCGGTTACATAAGCGCCACCCAGCGTCCAGCCGCGCTCGTTGTAGATTTTCACTACATCGCCCGTTTTAATACCCAAAGGTTCTGCGTCAGCGGGGTTAATCCACAGCGGCTCATATTTATAGCCATCGGGGCCTACCACTTTGCAGGTTGGGATTTCACGCAACCAGGTGCAGTCGTCCATTTGTGAGTGCAAACGCCAGTGCGGATGGTTGGAAACCAGCAAGAACGGATACTCTTTTGCACGTGGTGTGGTTAAACGCTCATCAGGATGCGTTTCGCC